>JBCCMP010000033.1:0-19827 GCA_039026295.1 Pseudomonadota bacterium
CCCGAGACCAGGCTTTTGGTCTTGGGATGGTCCGGATCGCCGAAGGAAAGCGCGTTCATCGCCGCAATCGGCCGCGCGCCCATCGTGAAGACGTCGCGCAGAATGCCGCCGACGCCTGTCGCCGCGCCCTGATAGGGTTCGATGTAGGACGGGTGGTTGTGGCTCTCCATCTTGAAGACCAGCGCCTGCCCATCGCCGATATCGACAATTCCGGCGTTCTCTCCCGGTCCACAGATCACCTGAGGGCCCTCGGTTGGAAGAGTACGCAGGTGTATCTTCGAGGACTTGTAGGAGCAGTGCTCGTTCCACATGGCGCTGAAAATGCCAAGTTCCGTGAAGGTCGGCGTCCGGCCCAGCAGGTCCAGAATGCGCTGGTACTCGTCGGGCTTCAGCCCGTGATCGGCGGCGAGTGCCTGATCGACCTGCGGTTCCATCATCGGCGGGAGTCCTTGTATTCGGGGTTGTCGGGTGTTCTAGAGACCATGCTGATCTTTGCAACCCGTCGGTGGTGCCAGCAACAGATCAGGCAGGATCGAAAGGGCGCACTCAATCGCCGCAACTGATTTACGTCGCCTATCCGGAATCAAGGTGCGCAGCACCGCCGGGCCGCACCCGACTGCTCCGCGGGCGGGTGCACGGTCGACGTCCGCGCGCCGTTCGGACGGCAAGAGATGCTCGGCCATAACTTGCCTAAGACCTGAGATCGCGGGACCCGCCGGCCTCCGAGGCTCACCCTCTGTTGCGGCTTTGGGGCGGTCCTGTTGACCACCTCTGCAACCAATCCTCTGATCGGCATGCTCGGCGGCCTTGTCGCCGTATTGATCTGGGGTGGCTGGATCGCGGCGACCCGCGATGCAATGTCGGGCACCACGGATGCGCTGGTGCTGGCAATGATGCGCGCGGGGCTGCCTGCGCTTATCCTTGCGCCGGTCTGGCTGCGGCGGGGCATCATCCCGAAGGGCGCGCATCTTCCCAGCATTCTCTGGATGACGATCGGCTGGGGCGCGCCATTCACATTGTTCGTGGGCGAGGGGCTGAAGACCGTCCCGGCCTCGCTGTTCGGGCCGCTGGTGCCGGGGATGGCGCCGCTGGTAGTTGCGGGGCTGGCCTGGGCGTTCTTTGCCAACCGGCCCGGGCGCGGCGTGGAGTTGGGGCTGGCACTGATTGCGGTTGCGCTGATCGCCGTCTCCGGCCAATGGATCGCCGAGGGCAACTGGGCGGAGATGCGGGGCTGGCCCTATCTGGCGATGGCCTGCCTCGGCATCTCTGTCTTCACGGTCAACCTGCCCCGGTCGGGCCTCAACCCGGTGGAGGGGACGGCGTATATCTGCCTGTATTCTGTGCCGATTCTGGCGTTGTTTCTGCTGCTGCGCCCGGATGCGTTCGCGGGCGAGACGTTGGAGAGCCTGGCTTGGCACGGTCTGGTACAGGGGGTGATCACCGGGCTTTGCGCCGTGCTCGCCTATGGTCTGGCCATCCGCCATCTCGGCGCGGTGCGCGGATCAACGGCGAACGCGTTGGTGCCGGTTTGCGCGGCGATCACGGGGATGGTCTTCCTGGGCGAAAGCCTGACCTGGATCGACTGGGTGGCGATCGGGGCGTCTTCTTTGGGCGTGGCCGCAGTGAACGGGGCGTTTGATGGGGTGATTGGCGGGAGGGGTAGTGCCGGTTAAGATTCATCAGAACGGGATGGTATTCTATGGATCGCCAATCACTGGTCCAACCTGCAACTTCCTTCATGCTGAATTCGGCTTGCGACCTTTGGCAAGGGTGGATATCTCGCCGCAAGATGGTTCGAGAGTTTGCGAAATTCATCAAACTCTTCAGGACATTTGTCGCCAGTTCGCAAGTCTTCTACCTGTTCATGGCCTTCTGCACTTGCATCGCCTGAAATACGATCCGCGAGACACTGCGTCGGTCGCGCATTACTCACGACTTCTGCATTTGATACTTGAGGCTGCAGAAGAATTCGCAGCCCGAGAAATCGATCTCAAATAGCTTGCGTCTCTAATCCGGAAATCACCGCTGTTTAGGGCGGGCTTCAGCCCGCCGATCTGCTTCAATCAACGGCCCCAACGCAGGGCGGGCTGAAGCCCGTCCCACGGCAGAATCATCACCTCGCGCCGTTGCAAACACACTGGCACCTTGCGGTCTTACTTTCTGTGGCTCTGTTCAGAAACCCTTGGCATCGGTGGTCGGGGTGCCCGCTTTGGGCCGGACCCAATTGGCGGGTGGTCAGTTATACACCTAAACGTCATCCAAGCGGCACAGTGTGACTGCGCAGTCACGAGCTGCGATTGCCTCGGGAGGTAACCACCGGGGGTTACCCCCCGGCTGCGCCAACCGTCTTCGGCGCCTGCATCTTTGCCGGGCTTACTCTGGGAGATCGATCACGAAGGCTGCCTCTCGACGGCCCTCGGCTGGCGCGGGGAGATACGCGCCAGGTTGGTTAGCGGTTTATCAGTGTTGCGTATTTCAGGGGAGGAGCGCGCGGTGTCATGTATTGGTCCGCCCGGTGGGAACCACCGGGCTGCGCCCGACCGCCCCCCTCGGGCGGGCGCAAGCGCCCACCCGGCGGCCGGGCTCCGCCCTCTTCTCTCTGCTTTAACGTTCGCTTTTGCGTCGCCTATCCCGCCAGCGCCTGCTCCAGATCGGCGATCAGGTCGCTTGCCTCCTCGATCCCTACCGACAGGCGGAGGAGGTTCTTCGGCGTCAGGCTGGCAGGGCCTTCGACGGTGGCGCGGTGCTCGATCAAGCTTTCGACGCCGCCCAGCGAGGTGGCGGGCATGAAGAGCTGCACCTTCTTGGCCACGGAGAGCGCCGCCTCTGCCCCGCCCCTGATCATCAGCGACATCATGCCGCCAAACCCTGCCGTCATCTGGCGGGCGGCGATCTGGTGTCCGGGATGGGTCTCCAGCCCCGGGTAAAGCACGGCATCCACGGCGCCGTGACCGTCAAAATGGCGGACGATCGCCAGTGCGTTTTCGGACGCACGCTGATAACGGACCGACAGGGTACGCATGCCGCGCAACAAGAGCCAGGCCTCGAACGGGCCCATGACGCCGCCGACATATTTGCGGACATTGACGATGTCGTCCCAGTGTTCATCCGCCTTGCGCACCGTCAGCACGCCTCCGGTCACGTCGGAGTGGCCGTTCAGGTACTTTGTCGTGGAGTGAAAGACGATGTCCGCGCCGTGATCGAGCGGGCGGCAGGTGACTGGGGGCGAGACGGTGGCATCAACCCCCAGCCGGGCCCCTGCCCGATGCGCGATCTCGGCCGTCGCTGCGATGTCGCAGACGCCCCAGGTCGGGTTCAGCAGCGTCTCGATCCAGACAAGCGCCGTTTCGCCGGGGCGCACGGCAGCGGCGATTGCCGCCGGGTCGGTCGCATCGACCAGACTGAGCCCGATCCCGCGCCGTTCGGAAATGATCCGCAACCAGTCTTGCAGGCCGTGATACATGATCTGGGGTGCCACGATGTGCTGACCCGCGCGCAGGGTCTCGAAAACGGCAGTGGCAGCGGCAAGGCCGGAGGCAAAGACCAGCGAGGCAGCGCCGCCTTCCAGTTCTGCCACCAGATCTTCGACATGGTCATAGTTCGGCGTGCCATAGCGGCTGTAGACGTAGCCTTTGGTCTGATAGTCCGCATCCCGCGCGAAGGTCGTCGCAGACTGGATGGGCGGCACGACGGCCCGCGTTTCCGGGTCGATGAAATGTCCTGCCTGCGCAAGGGCTGTGGCAGAGGAAAGCGGTCGATTGCGGATCATATCAGTCTCCTTTGCCCGATGCCTAGCAGACCGTCCCTGACGGACAAGGGGCAGCTGCGCCGCGTGGCTTTTCGCTTTGCATCCCCTTTGACAAATCACGCACAGCGTCCCAAGTGGGGCAGCGACAGAACACAGAGGAGAAGCCCATGAACCGTCAGGTGATCGTCAAGGAACTGCCGAAAGATACACTGGGTCGGGAGCACTTCGAACTGACGGAAGCGCCGATGCCCGAGCCTGGCGAAGGCGAGGCCCTGATCCGCACGATCCTGATGTCGATCGACGCGGCGAACCGGGCCTGGATGCAGGGCGCGACCTATCGCGAAGCGGTCAACGCGGGCGATGTCATGCACACCTATTCTATCGCCGAGGTGGTGGCCTCGAACGATGACCGGCTGGCCCCGGGCGACATCGTCGCCGCGGAATCGCGCTGGGCCGAGCACGCTTTGATAAAGGCCAAGCGGGCGATGAAGCTGCCGCGCGTCTCTCCCCTGTCGAACCTTCTGTCGGTCTATGGGATCGCGGGCAAGACGGCCTATCACGGTCTGGTCGAGGTCGGGAGGCCTGTGGCCGGTGAAACCGTCGTTGTCTCCGCAGCCGCAGGCTCGGTCGGCATGTATGTCGGCCAGATCGCCAAGGCGCTGGGCTGCCGTGCCGTCGGCATTGCGGGCGGGCCGGAGAAATGCGCCTGGGTGACCGAGGAACTGGGCTTTGACGCCTGCGTCGACTACCGCGATGCCGGTTGGCAGAAGGCTCTGCACAAGGCCTGCCCGGACGGCGTCAACATCTACTTCGACAATGTCGGCGGGCAGGTGCTGGAGAACGTTCTGTTCCAGATGGCGGGCAAGGGACGCGTCGTCTGCTGCGGTGCGATCAGCCAGTACGATGGCGCGGCACCGAGCGGCCCGCGCAACCTGCCGGGCCTGATCGTCGTGAAGCGCCTGCGCATGGAAGGCTTCATCGTCATGGACTTCGCCGAAAAGGATGCCGAGGCGACCGTCCAACTGGGCAAGTGGGTGGCCGAGGGCAAGATCAAGGTCGTCGAAGACGTGGTCGAGGGGCTGGAGAACGCACCTCAGGCTCTGATCGGCCTTTTGGCGGGCGACAATCGCGGCAAACGCATGGTCCGCGTCGCACCCGACCCGGCCTGATCGTTCCGGCCGTCAGGCGGGCGTGAACAATTCCAGCGGCTCGGCCCGGCCCCGGATCTGCCGGGCGCCCAGGCTGCGCCAGGTGCCCGCCTCTACCCCTGCCGCGGCGATGACATCGGCGCTGGCCACAATGGGCAGATCGTCTGATTTTGCGGCGCCCTCCAGCCGGGAGGCGATATTGACCACATCGCCCAGAACGGTGAATTCCAGACGCGATTCTGCCCCGACAGCACCGCAAAACACCTCGCCCGCGTGAATGCCAATGGCAAGGCGGATGGGAGGATCATTGTCGCCGGCTGCGGCCGCAAGCGCTTCTGCACAGGCAAGTGCGTCCATCGGGTCCCGCGCCCGCTGCTGCTGCAGTCCGAAGACCACCATCGCGCCGTCGCCGACGAACTTGTCGACGATGCCGTTATGCGCATCTGCCGTGCGGGTCACCAGATCGCGGAAGCCGGTCATGAAGGTGGCCAGTGCTTCGGGCATCATCTTCTCGGACATCGCCGTGAACCCGCGAATGTCGAGGAAGAGGATCGTCATCTGCCCCCGGCGACCGCTGCGGAGCACGCCGATATCTCCGTCTTCCAGCATGTCGGAGATCTGATGCGGCAGATAGCGGCGCAGGTTCTGACGCCGCGCAGCGGAGTCCAACGCGCGGACGAGCATCTGGCGGGCCCGCCATACGGCGAGCGTCATCACCAGCCCCGCGGCGGCCAGCATGACAATGCGCATCGCGGTCGGGGGCGAGACCATGAAGACCTTTGCCTCGGCGTCCGCATCGAGAATCCAGTCACCGCCCAGAAACCCGTCCGTGTGCCAGACCGTGAGCGCCATCAGGACGGCACTCAACGCAGTCAGCCATGCCTGCAGGGCCGGATTATAGCGCAGCGTGCCGAATGCCAGCACGATCACCAGAAGCCAGGAGGCCGGGATAAGCGGCGCGTAGGCGCCGACCAGTTCGACGTTCAGCAATCCCAGCCAGACCGAAGCCACGGCCACCACGACGTCGACGGTCGCAAAGGGCCAGGCCATCCACGAGCGATAGCGGCCGGAGTAACTGATCCAGAGGGTCAATGCGCCCATCACCGTGTAGGAGGCGATCGTGAGCATCGCCAGTACGTCCTGCCCGATCAGGACGTACTGGCACGTAGATCGGCTGATCCGGCGGAAAGAAAATGCGCAGCGCGTTCGGCAGCGTGCTGACCAGAAAGACCAGCAGGATCGCACCGATTAGGAGGCGTATGATCGCGACGACCCGCTCGGCCTTCAGGTCGGCCTCTTCGAACAGCGGCTGCAGATCCTGGTTCACCGCCGCTGGCGTCGATTAGCCCGCCAGCCTGGGACAGGTCGTCTCGCCGGTTTTGACCGCGCGGTCGAGGGTCGCCACCAGTCTGTCCGCCGTCGCGGGATTGCGGATGGCGGGGCCGGTCAGGCGGATCCGGCTGCGACCGTCCTTGGGGCGCAGAAACTCGGCAGCGACAAGATCCTTGGTGTCATCGACGATCACGACGCCGCCCGATTGCCGGTCAACGATCAACTGCGCGCCGCCAACCACGCCGTCCAGCCAGCAACTGGCGGCGAGGTATTCCAGCATGGTCCGGGCCTCTTGCCCGGTTTTTGAGAACCGCACGATCAACTCCGGACCCGTCCCTTTCCCGATGGGGGTCTCAGGCCCGCGGCCGACCGGGGGCACGCACGCTGCAAGCGCGCCGATCAGCAGCGCACCGGCGGCGAGTTTGGGGAACAGAGCCATCATGCGGCCTCCAGTGATCCGACGAGGCTTTCGAACAGCCTGGCCCCGTCTTCGCCGCCCAATGCGGCGTCATTCAGGCGTTCCGGGTGGGGCATCATGCCGAGAACGCGGCGGTTTTCCGACAGGATGCCAGCAATGTCGTCCATCGCGCCGTTCGGATTGTCGCCCGGGGTGCCATCGGCATGACAATAGGAAAACGCGACGCGGTCCTGATCTTTCAGTTCGGTCAGCACCTCTGGCAACGCGATGTAATTGCCCTCGTGATGGGCGATGTGCATCCGCGCCACGCCGCCATTACCATAGGCGCGGGTAAAGGGGCTGTCGGTGGTGTGAACCTTCAGATGAACGTCGCGGCAGACGAACTTGATGCCTGCGTTCATCATCAGCGCACCGGGCAGCAGGCCGGATTCGGTCAGGACCTGAAAGCCGTTGCACACCCCCAGCACGTGGCCGCCGCGCGCCGCGAAATCGGCCACCGCCCGCATGATCGGGGCGCGCGCCCCGATGGCCCCGCAGCGGAGGTAATCGCCAAAGGAAAAGCCGCCCGGGATGGCGATCATGTCCAGGCCATCGGGCAGAGCGCTGTCCTTGTGCCAGACCATGTGAGCTTTCTGGCCGGTAGCCTTTTCCAGCGCGACCGCCATGTCACGGTCGCAGTTCGAGCCGGGGAAGACGATGACAGCAGTTTTCATTTCAATCTCCGTTCAGGTCAGCGGCGGAAGAAGAGCCAGCACCACAGGCTGAGAAAAGCGAGGATAAAGCCCCCGAACCCCATCAGGATCACGGGCACCGCATAGGCGGCCCAGAACCCGGCGGGCGTTACGGCATGGCCGAGGTCGGCGCGCACCAGCACGGGAACGGTGCTGCCGGCCAAGTGCGCATCCGGATCGACTTCATCTGATGTGAACCAGGTGTCTTGCCGGTCGAAATTCGCGGCGATCAAAGGGCGCTGCAGCGTATCGCCGCCAGCGCCTATCTCGACCAGATAACTGTATTCGGTCGTTGAGGTCGTGCGGCCATCGCTGTCGCGGCTGGTGACAACGCGGGAGTCGGTCTCGATAACCATCGCCGTGGCCGGCTCTGCGAGCGCCCGCTGATCTACCCGGTAGAGCGTCATGCGCATCCCGAAAAAGACCATCGCCAGGGCAATCAGAACGAAGATCGAGAGGCCCGCAATCACCGGCCAGGGCGCGCGGCTCATACCGGTGCCTCCGCTGCGCCGTGCCTGCGCTGCATTGACAGTGCGCCGATCACGGCAGCGGTGGGCGGGATGGCCAGAAACACATGCAGCGCCCAAACCAGCACCAGGATCCGCGAACAGCTCTGCAGGGGGCCGTCCGGCAGTGTGCGGATCAGGTCCTTGTCGTCCCTGTCCACGGGCCGGTTCACTCCAGTTCGATCCGGTAGTTTTCGATCACGGTATTGGCGAGAAGCTTTTCGCACATCTCTGCGACCGCTGTCCTCGCCGCGCCCGCGTCGGTTTCGGTCAGGTCCATCTCGATGACCTTGCCTTGGCGAACATCGTTGACCCCGTCAAAGCCAAGCGCGCCGAGCGCGTGTTGGATGGCCTGTCCCTGCGGGTCCAGAACCCCTGTCTTCAGGGTGACATGGACTCGTGCGCGCATGGGGCCCTCCGCTCTGCTCGCCTCGCTTCTATGCGGGGTGCGGCGGAAGGGCAAGGTGAGTTGCATTTGCCGGTCGCAGTTCTGGGCCGACTCGACCAAACCAAGCCGCTGAGCGGGGGCCATCAGAGCCCGAAGGCCGATCGGACCGGCTCTGCCGATTGTCGTAGTGTTTCCGTATCGCAGCGTTTCTGTGACCGCTGCCCGCTCAGACCGCCTGACGCCGCCCGTGACGGATCACGGCCATGGTCAGAACGCCCAGCACGACACCGTTCAGATTGTGCCACATCCAGTGCGTGCCCATCGCGAAACCGTCGCAGAGCGGCAGGTCAATGGCCCGGAAGGTCAGCGAAGCGGCGAAGGTCAAAGCCGCGGCAATCAACCAGATGCCGGACGGATGCGGTCGTGCCATGAGCCAGATCCCCACCGCGATCAGCGCGACAAGCGCAGGGATATAGCTGACCGACCCACCGATCAGATCCCGCAAGAAGGTGTTCGCAACCCAGGAGATCCCGATCAGAACCACCACGTAGCCAAGCGTCAGCAAAATCGATTTGCCCCAGCCATATCCGGCGAAGCACCGCATCGACAGCGTGAAATAGGTCAGGATGAAGATGCCGATCGGCGCCACATCGGCCACAGCGGCCCAGGCGGTCGCATAGGTGTGGAACAGGAACGACCCGACGCCGATCGTAGCGGTCAGGAAAATCAGCCAAAGCGATGGCCCGTCGAGACGCCCGCTGCGCATGGCAACGATCAAGCACCAGATCGCGGCGATTATGAACGCGGCATTCGTGACGGCATTTACCGGTTCTGCCCAGAAACTGGGATCAATCCGTTCACAGTAACCGTCGATTTGCTGATGCCAGTCCATGGCGCTCTCCACGCTGCGTCTCTGACATTAACCTAAGCCATATTTCCGGCGCTGGCAGGGGGCAGTTTCTGGGTCATGCTGCCGCGCTGTGTCAGGGGCACACGTGAAAAATCACTCACTGATTGAGTGACGTGCACCGCAAACAACAAACCGCTGTGCGACGCCAAGCCCCCGTGGTAGCCTTCAATCGCTTTAGCGTTTCGAACACATTTTGCCTTCCCAATATTTGAGGACGATCCTTTGAACACTTTCTTTCGGACGGCCGCAGCCGCCCTTGCGTTGCTGATTGCGGCACCGGGTGGCATGGCAGCCCAAACCCATGCACCCGCCACGAAACTGGGCGATGTCGATGTATCGCTGTTCTGTCCGGCCGGGTCAGCCTGGTATCCCAAGGACGGCGGTTCCTGCCTGACCTGCGGCAACAACGTCAAACCCAAGCTGGGCCTCTGCCCGGGGATCCGCCCGGCGCGCACGGCCAAGGCGGTATTCTCGCACAGGCGCAAGGGCCTGATCTGCAAGGGACGCCCGTTCAAACGGCCCAAGACGAAAGAATGCTGGGTCTGCCCGAAGGGATATGCGCGGGTTCCGGGGGTGAAGTTCAACAAGAAGGGGATCTGCTGGTCCGCGCCAAAGCCATACAATCGTAAGCCGACGGTTGCGCTGAAAATCTCACTGAAGGACATGCTGAATCCGGCGCGCATGGCCCAGGAATCGCGCAATCTGGGATGCAAGGGGTATCACAAGAATGCCGTGTTCGCCCCGGCGGGCGGCGGCACCTGCTGGGTCTGCCCTCGCAGCCACCCCAAACGTACGCTGCGCCCGATCATCTCGAAACGCGCTTGCGGATTGGCCAGTTGCGGCGGCAATGGCGAGCGGGCCTGCCTGATCACCGAGCGGCTGCGCGCCTGTAACAAGGGTCTGTCGCACAATATCTTCAAGGGCACCTGCGAGGCACGGGCGAAGTTGAGCTGCAAGCCGCTTCTCGGCTCGCTCGCTGCCATGCGGGCCGCGATCAGCAAGGCCAACGAGATCGCCGGCGGCATGAAGGGTCAGGCGCTGGACAAGGTGCCCGGGGCCAAGGCCCTGCTGGGCCTGATGGATAAAGGCACTGGCAAGCTGCAGGAGAAGCTGAATGGCCTGATCGCCCACATGCCCGTCGACAAGCTGACCGCCGATCTGGACCTGATGTTCAAATCGCCCGAAGAGGTGAAGATGATGCAGGAAATCGTCCTGGCCATTGCTGCGCGCCAGGACGAATTGATGGATCTGATGCTGGATCCGGACGTGACCTGCGACAACCCGGAGGCGCTGACCGCGCTGTTGGCCCGGACGATCAACCAGGCAACCGGTTATGGCGACCGTACAGATGCGGGCCAGACACGGTTCGGCGAGTTGATGGACATCATCAGCCCGGTCAGCACGGCCCATGCAGCGCGAAAAATCCAGGTCTACGCGCCGTTCCTGCGCGGCAAGGCAGTCTCGCTGACCTCGGCCGCGTCCATCTATCTGAAGAAGGGGCCTGCGAAGCTGCCGATCGATTTTGCGTTCGAGTACAAGATCGAGATCGGCGATGAAGGTGACCTGAACGTATCGGTCAACTTTGTTGGCGGGGTCGATGTGCCCAGTAAGGCAAGCTGGGAGGAATCGGGGTCCGTCAGTGTCTATTTCAGTTTCCTGCCCAAACCGAAGAAGGCGGATTGTGAGGCGGCAGGCGGGATCAGCCTGGGTCTGTTCAATCTGGTCGGCATCTCGGGCAACCGCTGCGGGCTGGCCGGCCTGAGCGTCAATCTGGGTGGTGCCGATTTCACGCGGGACAAGGTCGAGACGATTTTCACCTCAAGCGGCCCGCGCCAGCTGCTGGCCCTGTTGCCGGAGATGAAGCAGTCCGCAAGGGTCAAGGGCGAGAGCTACGAGTTGCGCGGACCAAGCCCAGAACTGTCGATTTCGTTGGGATTCAACGGCACGAAGACGCTGTTCTACATCGTCGGCGAGAGCAGCGACCGATCGGCGTTTGCGCCGTGAAGATGACCGGGCCGCCAGCATCGGCGGCCCCTTTCAAATGCGCGGACGGATGGAGCAGAACCTTTACCCGCCGCAATTGGCCACACACACCTTCCGCTTCACGACCTGCCCACCACATCGCTGGTAGCACGCATCGTGGTCGCGCGTGCACTCGCGGTAGTCTGCGCGGCAGAACTGCTTGGTGCCCTTGAAACAGTTTTCTTTCTTCGGTTTCACCGGTCCATTCGCTGTTTGAATCAAGTCCGGCAGTGCTGCGTTGCGCGCGCGGCATGCGCGTTCGTCATCCTTGCGTTCACGCTCCTGAGCCCGGCAGAACCGGTCCTCATCATCCGCCCGGCCCCGGCACACCTGCTGAGCGGTATCGCAGGTTGCAACACAGGTTCGGCCTTCGATGGTCTCGGGCGGGATGTAGGTTCGTTCGGTTTTGAATTGCGGGCCGCAAGCAAACAGCATCAAAGCGATCAGTCCGGTCAGAATGTATTTGGTCATGCGACGAGGGTAACCGTTTATGTGAATATCGCAATCACCAGTGCCCATAGGCCGGTCAGCACGATCCAGACCGAGCGGAAAAACGCATAAAGACCGATCAGCAACAAGCCGAGTGGCAACGCCCAAAGTATAAACACATTGTCCAGGCGGACGTCCTGATGATCTTTCGGGTCATAGCGAATGCTGAGTTTATCGCCGATGTCGAACACATAGAACGACGACCAGTAACGAGCCTCGGCGCGATGGGTTTTGCCGCGCGCATCCAGGTATCGGATCGTTGGTCGATACACGATTGCATCATCAGGGGGGCCACTTCGCCGCGAATGAATGTCCAAGACCGTGCCGGTCGTTTGGACGGCGTCCTGAACGAAAACGTATGTTTCCAAGGTCAGCACCAAGCCGACGACCGCGAAGACAAAGCCGACAAACGTTCCAAGGGCCGCACCGAAGAACGACGGTTGACGGGGTTGTTCCTTGGCCCAGTAACTTTTCATCTGCATTTCTGGCGATTTACGGCATCAATCCAGCGCTGTGGACAGCTTGAACACCGAGACCACCGCACGCGCGTAAACCGCAACCGGAGTTGTCCGCCCAAAGATATCTATCGAGGTTCGACTGAAGCCCCGGACACGGGGTCAGATCGGTGGGGTTTGGTTTCAACCGAAAGCCGCGGATGCGCCGACTGTGCGCAAGAGGACGGATCAGAACGTACGCGAACATCAGCCGAGGGTATCAAACGGCTCGCAACTCGACAATGTCTGAACCACGGCAAGAGCGTCCCGTCAGCGCCCACGCCGCCTTCCGGTGATCAGAAGCCCAACGCCGACGCCGGCGAAGATCAAGCCGCCGACGATGAACCCCAAGGGCAGGCCATAGCGTGACCCGAAGCCCGTCAGGCGGACCTCGTCGGGTCTGGCCGGATCATAGAGCAGGTCCTTCTGCGTCCCGATCCTGAAGTTGTAAACCGACGCCGCAACATGGGTTTCGGCCTGATAGGTGTCGCCGTTCTGCCCGACAAATCGGAACGTCGGCGTGTAGGTGTAGGTGACCTGACCGGTATCCTTGTCGACGCTCTGGTGCCGCTCGACCGACAGCACTTCGCCTCGGGCCGACAAGGCAATGTCATCAAAGGCCATTGCATCGGCCAAAAACCAGAGCCCGACGGCCACTGCCAGCGTCCCCAAACCCGCGAAAAAAGCGCCAATAAACCGCTTGTCGCCGGCCGCATCCGCCACGGTGACTGCTCCGGATGTGTCAGTGGACCAGCTTGGGACCGCCCGTGACCTTGCCATTCTCTGGCATGATCCCCAGCCGCCGCGCGACCTCGGTGTAGGCATCCGAAAGCGAGCCGAGATCGCGTCGGAAGACGTCTTTGTCCAGTTTTTCGCCGGTCTTGATGTCCCAGAGGCGGCAACTGTCCGGGCTGATCTCGTCAGCGACGATGATGCGCTGGAAGTCCCCCTCGAAGAAGCGTCCGCATTCGATCTTGAAATCGACCAGCTTGATCCCGACCCCCATGAAGAGGCCCGACAGAAAGTCATTCACCCGCAGCGCCAGCGAGATGATGTCGTCAATGTCCTGCTGCGTCGCCCAGTTGAAGGCGATGATATGTTCTTCAGTGACCAGCGGGTCGCCCAGTTTGTCGTCTTTCAGGCAGAACTCGATGATCGGGCGAGGCAGCGGGGTCCCTTCTTCGATCCCCAGCCGCTTTGACAGGGTTCCCGCGGCAACATTGCGCACGATCACCTCCAACGGGATAATTTCCACCGCGCGGATCAACTGTTCGCGCATGTTCAGGCGCTTGATGAAATGGTTCGGCACCCCAATCCCGCCCAGCGCGTTCATGATGTGCTCGGAAATCCGGTTGTTCAGCACGCCTTTGCCGTCAATCACGTCTTTTTTTTCCGCATTGAATGCGGTGGCATCGTCCTTGAAGTATTGCACCAGCGTGCCGGGCTCCGGCCCTTCGTACAAGATCTTGGCCTTGCCCTCGTAGACCATGCGGCGACGTTTCATCGGGCTCTCCGTGTCGGGGTGCACGCGCGGCGACCGCGCCCGAGGCATATACGCGGGCACCGGGGTTTTGCCAAGCACTGCCGGTGCGACGAGAGGCTTTCGCGCGAAATGTCGCCTTGCGCCGGGCAATGCTCCCCCCGATATACGAGGCATCCCTCAAGACAGGAAAGAGGACCGATATGAGCTCGATGGAAGACCGCCAGAAAGGTTTTGAAGCCAAATTTGCGCATGACGCCCAGATGCAATTCAAGGCAGAGGCGCGGCGTAACAAACTGTTGGGTCTGTGGGCCGCGGACAAGATGGGCATCACCGGCGAGGATGCCGATGCCTATGCCAAGGAAGTCATCGCCGCCGATTTCGAAGAAGCGGGTGACGAGGACGTCTATCGCAAGGTTGCCGGCGACCTGGACGCAAAGGCGACCGGAGTAACCGAGGGCGAGATCCGCGAGCAGATGGCGTCCCTGATGGCCGAGGCCAAGGCGCAGTTGATGGACGAAGCCGACTGATCGAGATGTCGGCACACCTCTTTCTGAGAACCGATGACAGCGCCTGAGCCTGTCTGTGGGGGCCCTTCAGGCGACATCTAAGCACCAATAGATTGCACCCGTATGCAATTCGTTCCAGATTGTGTCAGATCCGGCCGAGGGGGCCTGATGTAATTCAGGGTTGCGTGCTTGCTGAACATTGTCTGGTTTCGGCGGGATCTGAGGATCACCGACCATGCGCCGCTGCTTCGCGCGGTGGCCGAGGGTATTGCCCTGCCGCTTTATATCGCCGATCCGGCCTATTGGGGTCAGCCTCAGACGTCGGCGCGGCAATGGAGGTTCACGGCGCGGGCTCTTTCTGCCCTGCGATCGCAATTGGCCGTTCTTGGGGCGCCCCTGGCAGTGCGCGTTGGACCACCGATCGAGGTGTTTGAACAGCTTCGCAGCACGTCGAACGGGGTGACGCTCTGGTCCCATCGCGGCGCAGAGACACCCTATGCAAGAACGCGGGATCAGGCCGTTTCCGAATGGGCGGCAGAGCGTGATATTCCGTGGAATATCTTTGATGCGCCGGGCTATTCGCCAGATTCGCCCTGGCTTGAACAGATGGCGGCAGAGACGCTGCCAGCGCCTGAGATGATGATCGCCCATGGGGTCTTGCCTGGCAAGATCGTCTCGGAGCGTATCCTCTACCTTGACGATGACGACTGCGCAGACGTGCCCGCGGGGCCGCTTCCCGCGCGGCAAACGCTTTTACAGTTCCTGAACGGCGGTGCGGAACATTATCAGACCGCACGCCGCAGCCGCCAACTGGCAGACGGGCCCTTTCCGCGCCTTTCTGCCCACAGGGCGCTAGGCACGATTTCGGATCGCGAGGCCTGGCAGATGGCGCGCGATGCCCTGGAAGGCGCAGAAAGCGGAGCAGCGAGCTCACTGAAGCATTTCATGGGTCGGTTATCGTGGCGCCGGCGGTTCTATGATCTGTCAAAGTCCGTGCCCGCCCCGTTGCCGAGTGCGTTGGAGGCCCTGTGGCCGGAGGCACGCGACGTGGCCGACCGTCTGGACGCCTGGGCCGCGGGGAAGACCGGCTTCCCCGTGATCGATGCCGCCATGCGCTGCCTGAGCGCCACCGGCTGGCTGCCGGATCAAAGCCGGTTCCAGGCCACCCGTTTTGCGTCCCTGATTCTGCAGATCCCGCCGGATCAGGTCGGACAGATCTTTGCACAAAGAACGACCGATTACTGGCCGGAAAGCTTTTTTCCCAACCTTTACGCTGCGACCGGGGCCTGGGGCGGACCAGTGCGGCTGCCTGATCCGGTGTCGATCGCCACATCGGCGGACCCTGACGGCGCCTTCATTCGCGAATGGGTTCCAGAGCTTGGTTCGGTTCCGGACGCGCATCTCGCCGCGCCATGGGAAATGTCCGATGCGGAGCAGTCAGAGGCCGGAGTGATCATCGGCAACGACTACCCAGGACCGATCGTCGAGCTTGGGCCGGCATTGAACGATGCCAGAACACGGCTGGATACCCTCTTCGCCGCACCCGATTACCCATCGGAACGGGCGGCCCTGCTCTCACATCTGGGCGCGGTTATCCGTGCAGTAAGCCACTCCTAAACGGCAGCGGCACGTTCCCGCAGTGCGAACTTCTGAACCTTCCCCGTGGACGTTTTCGGCAACTCGCCAAACACGACGAACTTCGGGCATTTGAACCTGGCGAGATTGTCCTGGCAGAAGGCGATCAGCTCTTCGGACGTGGCCGCTGCACCCTCCTTCAACTCGATAAAGGCACATGGGGTCTCCCCCCACTTTTCGTCAGCCTTGGCGACAACCGCCGCCATCGCGACGGCGGGGTGCTTGAACAGGACATCTTCGACCTCGATCGAGGAGATGTTCTCCCCGCCCGAGATGATTACGTCCTTCGCTCTATCCTTGATCTGGACGTAGCCGTCTGGATGCATCACCGCGAGATCGCCGGTATGGAACCAGCCGCCTGCAAATGCCTCTTCGGTCGCTTTTGGGTTCTTCAGATACCCCTTCATGACGACATTGCCTTTGAGCATGATCTCGCCGATCGTCTCTCCATCGCGGGGGATCGAGGTCATGGTTTCCGGATCCATGACGTCTATACCTTCCAGTTGCTGATAATTAACGCCCTGACGTGCCTTCATCTCGGCCTGCGTGTCCGCAGGCAGCGCGTCCCATTCCGGCTTCCAGTCGTTGATGACCGATGGTCCATAGACCTCGGTGAGGCCATAGACATGAGTGACGTCGAACCCGGCCTCCTTCATCGCGCCCAATACCGCTGCGGGTGGCGGTGCGCCTGCGGTTAGGAAACGGACGACATGCGGCAGCGGGCGTTTTTCTTCCGCCGGGGCCGCCAGCAACGTGGACATGACAATCGGCGCGCCGCACATGTGGGTCACGCGCTCTTCCTCGATCAGGCGGAAGATCTCCCCGGCCCTTACTGCACGCAGGCAGACATGGGTGCCGCCGACAACGCTGATCGTCCACGGAAAGCACCAGCCGTTGCAGTGGAACATCGGCAGGGTCCAAAGATAAACCGCCGCTCCGGGCATTGTCGTGTGGACAGCATTTCCAGTCGCCAGAAGATACGCGCCGCGGTGGTGATAGACGACGCCCTTGGGATTGCCGGTGGTGCCCGAGGTGTAGTTGAGGCAGATCGCGTCCCATTCATCCCCCGGCATGGCCCAAGCGTATTCCGGATCGCCGCCAGCGATGAAGTCCTCGTAGTCGATGCCGATCCCTGTCGCCGGGATTCCAGACACCGGATCGGCGTACTCGACCACTTGGGGGCGCGGGCCGGTCATCTGTGTCAGCGCATCGGCCAGAACGGGTGCAAGCTCGCTGTCAACCAGAACCAGCTGCGCCTCGCCATGGTCCAGAATGAAAGCGATCCCGGCCGCATCCAGCCGGGTATTGAGCGCATTCAGAACACCGCCCATCATTGGCACGCCGTAATGCGCCTCGAGCATCGGCGGAGTGTTCAGGAGGAACGCTGAAACCGTCTGCCCACCTGTGATGCCTGCCCTTTCAAGTGCGCTCGCCAGCTGACGGCAACGGGCATAGAACGTCCGATAATCGCGCCGGACTGGACCGTGGACCACAGCCAGCTTGTCCGGGAAAACGGACGCTGAGCGGGCGAGAAAACTCAACGGTGTCAGCGGCTGATGGTTGGCCGCGTTGCGGTCCAGATCCTGATTGTAAGCCTGGGTCATCGGCGCCTCCCCTATTTTGCGCCGATAAGGCATCACGGGACGGGGGCTGTCAAACCCGTGGGCGGCGGTCGCGTGAAGATGACACCAGTGAGCATTAGGTTTGAAGAATTGGCCCGCGTTGGCGTCCGCAGCCGGCTGATGCAGATAGGGTGTGCTGCGCTTCCAGTGAATCGAAGATCGAATGGATCCTTCCGAGTTGAGGCCTCCACCGCCTAATGCGGGCGCGTCGAGCTCTCAGCGATCGAGGTTCGGCGGAGGATCGGCATCGTTATCGTCAGCCTTAGAGTTGACGTAGGGGAGAACTATCCAGCGCTTTTCCGGTGCTTTGCTGCACTGCATTAAAAGTGCTCGCCATGGCCGGGAGCGCTGCTATGGTGCGCGACCGCTGAGGGAGGGAGCCAATGCCAATATCCCTGGAAGGCAAAACCGTGATCGTCACATGTGCAACCCAGGATCTGGGGCGCACGATTGCACAGCGCTTTCTTGATGCAGGGGCGAAGGTGATGCTGGCAGACGGCGATGAAAAAGCACCTGCCAATGCCGAGGCAGGTCTGATAGGAGACGAGGAACGTTTTGCACGCTTTCATTATGTCGCTCAGGACAAGCTGTGCATTACCAATCTGATCGCGGCGACGACGGAACGCTTCGGCGAGATTGATGTGCTGGTGAACAGCGCGCAGAACGCCGTCACTCAGGGGCAGTTCCTCGAGATCAGCGTCGACGATTTCGATGCTTCGATCGGACCGAACGTCCGGGCGGTCTTTCAATTGTCGCAGGCCGTGGCGAAACGCATGCTTGAAAAAGAGCGGGACGAGGACGAGCCCGCGGGCACGATCGTCAATATCTCTTCCATCGCGGCGCGCCGCACCGTGCCGGGGTTGCTGGCGTTCTCCGTCGCGTCTGCTGCGCTGGATCAGTTGACCCGGTCCATGGCGGCGAGCCTCGCCGGCCACGGAGTGCGGGTGAATGCGGTTGCCATCGGCGGTGTCCTCACCGAGCGGCTGAAAGAGGCGATGCGCGAGCATGACGACCTGCGCGAGGACATGATCCGAGTGACACCCATGCAACGGCTGGCCGAGATGGATGAAGCAGCCGACACAGCATTATTCCTTGCCTCACCCCACGCCAGCTACATCACCGGCCAGATCGTGGCAGTCGATGGCGGGCGGACCTTGCTGGACCCGCTCAGCTCGCCTATTCGGTAGGCAGGCGCCGCCGCCTTCCGGCAACCGAATGCCGCCTTCCAACTATCGACCCGTCGCGGGTTTGCGTTATCTGGACTAAGCTTATGTATTTCGGCGGTCGACTGCCGACACCTTCGCGGAACGAACATGGCCGAGACTGACCCTCTTGTGATCTTTACGCCATCCGGGAAGCGTGGGCGATTCCCGGCGGGTACGCCTATCTTGCAGGCGGCCCGGCAGCTGGGGGTAGACCTGGACAGCGTCTGCGGCGGGCGTGGCATCTGTTCGAAGTGCCAGATCACGCCATCCTTCGGCGAGTTTCCAAAGCATGGCGTGACGGTGGCGAAGGATGCGCTGTCGCCTTGGAACAAGGTTGAGCAGCGTTATCAGGACAGGCGTGGACTTCCCGAAGGTCGCCGCCTTGGTTGCCAGGCCGAAATTCACGGCGACATCGTCATCGATGTGCCCGAAGAATCCCAGGTCCACAAGCAGGTGGTCCGCAAGCGGGTTGAAGCGCGGGAGATCGTCATGGATCCCGCAACCAAGCTTTACTATGTCGAGGTTGCCGAGCCCGACATGCACAACCCGAAGGGCGACCTGGAGCGGCTGCTTGATGCGCTCTATGAACAGTGGCGACTCGCGAACGTTATCGGTGATCTGCGCACGCTGCAGATGCTTCAACCGGCGCTGCGAGAGGGCAACTGGAAGGTCACGGTCGCCATCTACACGGGCCGCGGTCGATCGGACGGGCGGATTATCCAGGTCTGGCCCGGATACTTCGATGGCTCGATCTACGGGGTGGCGTTCGACGTCGGCTCCACCACCATCGCCTGCCATCTCTGCGACCTTGTGACGGGGGATGTAAAAGCCTCGGCCGGACTGATGAACCCGCAGATCCGCTTCGGCGAAGATCTGATGAGTCGGGTCAGCTATTCAATGATGAACCCGGGCGGCCACGAGGACATGACCAAGGCCGTGCGGGAAGCCATCAATGCGCTGATCGGCCAGGTCGCGGCTGAAGCGCTGATTGACAGAACGGAAATTGTCGAGGGCGTGCTGGTCGGTAACCCCGTGATGCATCACCTTTTCCTGGGGCTCGATCCCAAGGAACTTGGCTGGGCACCTTTTGCCCTTGCGACCTCGGACTCGCTAACCCTCTGGGCCAACGAGATGGACCTGAACATGCACCCCGATGCGCGGATTTACGTGCTGCCTGCGATGCATGGCAG
>JBCCMP010000034.1:0-19383 GCA_039026295.1 Pseudomonadota bacterium
ATCTCAACCCAACCACGTGACTCGTTCACCCGACAGAAGTTCCTCGATTGCGCTTGGAACCTTCATGCCGCCTGCGACCTTGGCGTCCATCTCCTCTTCCAACCCTGTAATCCGATCAATCGTCGAGATTTCCTCTTCAAGGCTGTCGATCGGCACGACAACAGTGCCGGTCCTATCAGCCACGATAAGATCCCCCGTTTGAACACTGACACCGCCGATCGATACCGGTTCACCGACGATGCCAGGCCCCTTCGTGAACGGCGAGTTCGGCGTCATCCCGGCGCAAACAACCGGAAGCCCAACTTCGACGATACCTTCGTGATCGCGCACCATTCCATCGGTGACGAAACCCACCACACCACTGTTCTTCATCATTCCAAGCACTCGATCACCAGTCACAGCAGAGCCTCGCCAATTGCCGGTCGCCGCAACGGCCACGTCGCCGGGCTGCATCAGACTGAGACTGGCCATAAGGCCCAAAAGATCATCAGGACCATTGTTCGAAGTGATCGCGACGCCGCAGAACCGGGTCGGCAGGTTCACCACGTCCAGCAAGGAGATATGCGCCGGAAATGCCGCTTTCCCGCCCAGGGCGTCACACAGGAAGCCTGTTGGCTGGTGGCGCAAGGCCGCAATTTGTCCCTCTGTTGGCCGCCGTGCCGGTCGTCTGATCTGCAGTAGTGGCGGTTCTTCAATCATAGGGGCCTCCGTGCCTGAAACAGGCAAACCTTATGACGGTGCCTCACTGCCAGCAATCGGGACGGTGATTGAGACAGATTCTAATCGAAGCCACACGCTGTGGCAGAGGTTTCAACCGCTGCCCATCGATCGCCGATTTGCAGGCAGCCATTGCGCCAAGTGCCTGTGAAAATCTGGCCAGCCTGATCAACGAACGTCCCCGGTCCGTTCGGTAAATCAGATTTCCAAGACCCGGTGTAGTTCTGCCCGTCAGAGTAAATCATCGAACCGGTGCCGCTGAGAGCGCCTTCGAAGAAGCCGCCGACATATTTGTTGCCACTCTCAAACAGGTAAGTCCCTTGCCCATGAGTGTAGCCGCCCTGCATCGAGCCATCGTAGCGTTCGGACCATTCTGCCCCGTTGTACCAGTACGTCCAGACAAGCTGGCCCACCCCGGCAGTCTTTCCGTCCAGACAGCTACCTGTCCACGTCATGACCGACCGGGCTTGCGGAAAGTGATCGTAGGCAAGGCAACCACGCTTCGATGGGAAAAAGCCCGGAGCCGTGCTGGGATGTGCACGAAGCAACATCGACGCAATCGTCTCCGTCACCTCTCCGGTGGGCTCCATTTCCCAATCCGCTTGCCAGATTTTCAGGGCCGCGGCGTCTGTGGCATCCCAGGACGGATCGGTGGTGTCGGTATCATAACCCCAATCCCAGAGCGCTGCCTGAACGTCGTGATGCGGCGCGCCCAAAGGTGCCGCCGCCTCCGTCGTGCTGCCGGATTTCGACTTTTCTTCTGCAAATGCAGCGCTGCCAAAAGCCAGGAAGGCGGAGCACAGCACCAATGTCAGAAGTCGACACATGAGCGCATCTCTCTTTGGTCCACTACTCTATTTCGTCCCGAACAAACGATCACCAGCATCGCCAAGACCTGGCACGATATACCCTTTTTCGTTCAGGTGGCTATCCAGCGCGGCGGTGAAAACGGGAACGTCGGGGTGCTGGGCATTGAAGGTCTCGACCCCTTCCGGGGCCGCGACCAGGGCCACAAATCGAATGTCCTTCGCACCGGCGTTCTTCACCTCCGCGACCGCGGCAGCACCTGAGCCGCCTGTCGCCAGCATCGGATCGACGACGATGCATACCCGGTCGCTCATCTGATCCGGCAGCTTGTTGTAATAGGCCACCGGTTGCAAAGTCTTCGGGTCCCGGTACATCCCCAAATGACCGACGCGGGCACCGGGGATCAGGTCCAGCAGGCCTTGCAGCAAACCATCGCCAGCGCGTAAGACCGAGACGAAACAGAGCTTCTTGCCAGCAAGCTTGCGCGCCTGCATGGGCGCGACTGGGGTTTGGATTTCCACGCTTTCCAACTCCAGATCACGCAGCACCTCGTAGGCCAGCAGCGACGAGATTTCCCGCAGCAACGTCCGAAATTTTACCGTCGAGGCATCCTTGTCCCGCATCAACGTCAGCTTGTGCTCGATCAGCGGATGGTCGACAACGGTCAGGCCCTGCATCATGGTCTCCTCGGCAGCGTGGGATCGAACATTTCTTAGATCAGAGATCTGCTGGGGGATAGTGCGTCAAACGCCCACCATCTCTTTTGCGGCGGCTGCAATCTTATCCGCAGTCACCCGGAGTTGATCCTCGAGATTGGGTGCATAAGCGATCAGCGACCGTGGTGCGCCAAGCCGCCGGACCCGGGCATCCGATCGTTCTGCAATTGTCGCTGCAACCTCGGCCCCGAAGCCGCCTACCTGCACGGATTCGTGGGCGATCAGGATCCGCCCCGTTCGCTGTGCGCTTGCCAGCACGCCTGCCTTGTCCCAGGGCCAAAGGCTTCGCAGATCCAGCACCTCTGCCGAGATCCCGTTCCCTGCCAAAGTGGCTGCTGCCGCTTCTGCTTCCACGCAGGTCTTGGACCAGCTGACAATTGTAAGATCGTCTCCCGTCGCCCTTAAACGGGCCTTCCCGAAGCTGTACGCCTCGGATCTGTCGACGTCGCCTTCGACCGCCCACATGTCCTTGTGTTCCAGAAAGACAACCGGATCATCGCAGGCAATCGCGGCCTTCATCATGGAATAGTTGTCCTGCGGCGTGGAAGGACAACACACCACCAGCCCGGGAATATGCGTGTACCAGCTTTCAAGCGATTGCGAATGCTGCGCGGCCGAGGAACGCCACATTCCCATCGGCTTACGGATCACCATCGGCGCCCTCGACTGACCGCCAAACATGAAACGCGCCTTGGCGATCTGATTGACCAACTCGTCTGTTGCGCAAAGCGCAAAATCGGCAAACCGCATTTCCACAACCGGCCGGGTGCCGACCAGGGCTGCGCCGAACGCGGCTCCCATGATGGCCGCCTCCGAGATTGGAGCGTCTGAAATCCGATCTGGCCCGAATTCCTCTCTCAGTCCCTTGTATTGCTGGAAAACGCCGCCCCGTCCCAGGTCCTCGCCAACGGCCCAGACGGTCGGGTCTGCACGCATCGCTTCAGCCAGCGCTTCGCAGGCGGCTTCTGCATAGGTCATCACGGCCATCAAAACGCCTCCACTGCGGGCGAACCGATGTCCTGAACATCGTCAAACACAGTCGCACTTGCAGGCCAGGGCGCTGCGGCAGCGGTGGTGAGGGCGGCGACCATCTCGGCCTCCGCGGCACTCTTGATTGTATCCATTTCGGCGGCGGCGATCCCGGCCGCTTTCAGCACGTCGCGCTGCCGCGTGATTGGATCGTCCTCTGCACGTTGGCGTGCTGCTTCTCCCTCAGGCCGGTACTTTGCCGGATCGAAATACGTGTGTCCGTGTTGTCGGTAGGTTTTGGCATGCAGGAATTCAGGCTGGCGCGACGCCCTGATGCGACCCGCTATCTCGGCAGCTGCCTCCGCCACGGCCTCGACGTCGTTTCCGTCGACTGCGGTCGTCCGCAGACCCAATGCTTCCGCCCGGGCGACTGGGCCGGGACCTGCGGTCATGTCCTCGGTCCGGGTTGTTGCCGAATAGACGTTGTCTTCACAGACAAACAGCACCGGCAGAGCGAACACCCCGGCCCAGTTCAATCCTTCCAGGAAGGGCCCCCGGTTCATCGCGCCGTCACCGAAAATGTCGACGACGATCCTGTCGTCGCCCAGCAGCTTCAGCCCGTGGGCAGCCCCGGCACCGATATGGATGTTGGCTGACACAACACCGTTCGCACCCAGCATTCCGGCCCCGAAATCGGCAATGTGCATAGACCCGCCCTTGCCACCGCAGCACCCCCCGGCGCGACCCAGAAGCTCCATCATCATTGCGGTGGGGTCGGCACCCTTGGCCAGCGTATGCCCATGACCGCGATGGGTCGAAATCAAGAGATCATCCGCTCGCAATGCGCCGCAGATTCCGGCTGCGATGGCTTCCTGGCCTATCGAAAGATGGATCGCGCCCAGAACCAGTCCGTCCCGCTCTCCTGCCAGGCAGGCCTGTTCCTCGAACGCGCGAATCCGTTCCATCATCGTCAGCAGGGCCGTGCCCCGCGCGATGTCATAGTTTCCAGCCGCCATGATCCCTCCCGTGATTGGGGCCATACCAAGCCGATTGCCGGGACGGGTCAAGGGAATATGCTTGGTGCCATGAACGACATTTCCATTCTCGATTCGATAACGGACGCCGATGTGGCAGACCGTGGCGCCGTCGTGGCGAGTGGCTCCCACGGCGGCATTTATCCGGCCGCGGTTGCCTCGCAGGCAGGGATTCGGGCGGTTGCTTTCAACGACGCGGGGCGCGGTTTGGAAGATGCCGGGATCGAGGGTGTTTTGAAGCTGGCAGAAGTCGGCATGGCAGCGATTGCCGCCGATTGCATGACGGCGCCCATTGGTGATGCGAACGCATTGCTATCCAAGGGCGTTGTCTCGGTTGTCAACGCCGTAGCCGAAGAATTGGGTATTGCGCCGGGGCAGGATGTGCACATTGCAATGGCACTCCTGAAGAACGCGCCGCAGCCCACAAGCCTGTTGGCCAAGGTCGCAGAAGCGCGCCGGCGCGCAACCCTGGAGAACGGGCTCGAGGTGGAGCTTTTGGACTCTGCGTCGCTCGTCGGTCGCCAGGACATCGGGCGTATTGTTGTGACCGGTTCACATGGCGCGCTGATCGGTGGTGACCCGTCCCGCGCACTAAAGGCTCAGGCGCGGATCGCTGTCTACAACGACGCCGGCGGTGGCATTGGTGGCACCGGTTACACCCGTCTGCCTGCGCTAGAGTCAGCAGGTATTGCCGCTGTTACGGTGGCGGCATCATCGGCCAAAATAGGCAACGCCAAGTCTGCGCTGCAAACTGGCATCATTTCCGCGATGAACGCTCCTGCTGGCGATCTCGGCGCGAAGAAAGGCCTGAAATTGAAGACCTGGCTTGCCCGGCTTGACTCCTAAAGGATCAGATCCAGCCCGTCATGGGCACCGCTGATCCGCAGCTTCGCGTTGCCCTTGCGCATGATCTCTTCTATGCGCTTTGCCTCTGTCACGATCTGATCAAGCCGAACATCATCGTTCAGCGGCTCGTGATGGAAGAATGTCAGGTGCTTGACGTCGCCCAACAATGCCAGTTCCACGCCGACGACATTGGAGGAATGGCCCCAGTCCTCTTTCACCGACGTTGCTTCCGCCAGCGAATACTGAGCATCGAATATCAGAACATCTGCTTCACGAATGAAATCCAGATATGGATAACTGTCCGAGATCATCTCGGGCTTGTGCTCTGCATCTGACGCATAGACGACTACCCTGTCCGATCGCTCGATCCGGAATCCGTACGCAATCCCTTCATGGTTCAACGCGTGCGGCGTGACCCTGTAGCCGTTGATTTCGTGAGTCGCATCAGGGTCGATGATGTGGAACCGGATATCGGCACCCAGCATATCGAATGGGACCGGGAAAGACGGCGGGCCATGCTGCCGGGTGAACGCGTCTTTCACATGCGGATGGCAGGAATAGATGTTGATGATGTTCCCCGGCACGTAAGCAGGCACGAAGAACGGGAACCCCATTATGTGGTCCCAGTGGAAATGGGACATCATTACGTGCAGCGGCTCTGGCAGAACTGGTCCGTGCTGCTGTAGCAACTGACTGGAAAAGTCGCGCACGCCGGATCCGAAGTCGATCAGCAAAGACGGGCCGTCTTCCTCGCGGACCTGCACGCAGGCGGTGTTGCCGCCATAGACTGTTGGCAACTTTCCGCGGCACCCGCCGTTGATGAAGGCGTCCACATCAGCCGGCGTCTCTATATCTTCCGGCCCGGCCTCATTCAGTATCTGGCGCAGGCGTTCAATCGTTTGTCCCTGATCCGTCGGTCGAGGGATCGATCCGCGAGTACCCCAGAACTTCACGTGGAGCGACATCTTCTTTAGCCCTTTGAAGACGCCGCAGCATGGTCCGACAACATCGCAATCCCCCCGGCCTGCGTATCGGTGATGCTCAAAAGTGCATCGAACTTGGAAATACGAAAAACTTCCTTCACGACGCCCGATATGCCGCTTACAACCAGCATACGGTCACCGGCCAGTTTTCGGTGTGCCAGCATCAATGTCCGAAGCCCTGCGCTTGTGATGTATTCCAGCCCGGACAAATCGATGATCATACCTGATTTTGGCGGCACGGCATCGGCAGCCTCGCCAATCCCGGCTTGGAAACGATCTGCGTTCGTATGATCGATCCGCCCGCTCACAATGGCGACGCAGTGACCGGATTTCTCCGAAATCGATAAATCAAGACCTGACTCAGATGGCGTGTCCGCAGACATAGTTCCCGCTCACAATACCCGTATGAGGAGGGTAACAGAGCGTTTAACCGAACAACAGAGGGAATTACGCGGCTGCGTTGAAGCGCCAAGAGAACCGCGATGGCGTTTGTGTTCGGCGACGTCATACGGCAAAACAATTCGGGAAACTCGATCCGGGAGCCGTGCGTGAGCGACAGAGAGCGGACATTTTCGGCCCTCCAGAAGCGCTTTGGGGATGCGCCGAATGTCCCGTCGGCGGCAGAGGGTCTTTCGGATATGGCCGCCCGCGGGGTCTGCCGTCTTTATGATCCAAACCCGGTTGATCCGGATCTTTTGCAGACCTTGTGTGCGGTAGCGCTCTCCTCCCCGTCAAAATCGGACCTGCAACAACGGGACATCGTGATCGTTAGCGACCCCGATGTCCGCGCCGCTTTGGATGCCATTACGGGGTTTGATTGGCAGACGGCGGCACCAGTGCTGTTGGTATTCTGTGCAAACCATGCGCGCTTCCATGACTGCCATCGACTGGCGGGAGTGGAAATGTCGAATGACCACTTGGACGGTTTCTTCAACGCCTCGGTTGATGCGGCGATTGCTCTTTCTGCTTTTGTCACCGCTGCGGAACGCGTGGGGCTTGGGTGTTGCCCGATTTCGGTGCTCCGCAACGAAGCCCAACGCGTCTCGGATCTGCTCGCGTTGCCTGATCTTGTGGTTCCGGTCGCGGGTCTCACAGTCGGCTGGCCTGGTCGGCTACCCCGGATCGCACCGCGTCTTTCATTGTCAGGTACGGTTCATCTGAATCGCTTTGGCGAAGACCGGGACCGTCCGATCCACGAGTACGACGCGCGGCGCGGTCCACCGCCGCGTCAGCGCGAACCCGAACGCTTTGGCGAGAAGCCGGATTATGGCTGGTCCGATGACAAGGCCCGGCAATATGCGGATCCTCAACGAGCCGACTGGGGGGCTTTCGTGCTGCGCAAGGGCTTTCGTCTGGACTGACTTAGGGGATTGCGACGGATTGCAGCGGCAGCATGAAATCGGTCGCAACGCTACTGAAACAGCGTGTCTCCCTAGGGTGGCTTCGACACAACCTCAGAAGGACCAATCGATCAGAAACCACTAACAAGGTACTCGTTCAAGGACGAGATCTGGGCTTTCTGTGCGCCGTTACCGTATCAACAAAAACGGACGCGGCTGAAGCGAGCTAAGCCGCATGGCGGCAGGTGCCTTGAAGACTGAAACGACGAAACCTTCGTTTCTGACGGCACCAAACACGACCCGTGATTTAGCTTTCTGCCAATCCTGTTCTGCCCTATAGCGCCTCAATGCGCGGCAGTTTTCTCTTTGCAAATGCCCGGTGGCTGTCCGTCGGGCTGCTGCTGACGCTGACGTCCTCCTTTGGCCAGACCTATTTCATCTCGATTTTTGCAGACCGGATCATGGCGGATTACGGTCTGACGGATGGCGAGTGGGGAGGGATTTATACGATCGCCACCCTCTCTTCTGCGGCGGTTCTGCTTTATTCTGGAAAGTTCGCCGATCAGGTCCCCGTCGGCCGACTAGCCGCCATGATCTTTGGTGCATTTGCAATGGTTGCGCTGGGCATGTGGTTGAATGAAAGCCCGCTTGTCCTGGTCCTGCTGATCTTTGGGCTCAGGTTCTGTGGTCAGGGCATGATCAGCCATCTCGGCATTACGGCGATGGGACGTTGGTTCCGGGCGCACCGCGGCCGGGCCGTTGCAATCGCCGGGCTGGGATACTCTTTGGGCGAGGCGATATTGCCCGGGTTGGCTGCGCTGCTCGAGCCGGTAATTGGGTGGCGGGCGGTCTGGCTGATTGTCGCCGCCCTGCTGATTGCCGGTTTCGCCCCGTTGATCGCATGGATGGCCCGGGACGAGCGAAGCCCGCAAAGTATGACGTTGGCCGAACACAGCCCGGGGCGCGACGGTCGCCACTGGACCCGCGTTCAGGTCCTCCGCCACTGGCTGTTCTGGGCGCTCGTCCCTGCTACGATCGCACACAGCTTCATAGGTACGGTGATCTTCTTCCAGGCGGTTCACATCGGCGGGGTAATGGAATGGTCCAAGTTGGACATGACTGCCGCATACCCGGTCTATGCATTGGTTTCCATTGTAACGTCCTTGATCGCCGGAGCCGCATGCGATCGATATGGCCCGGACCGAATGCTCCCCTTTTACCTCCTGCCGCTGGGGATTGGCATGCTGTTCATCGGTCCGTTCCCCGGGCTCTGGGCGTGGTGGATCGCACTCGGCCTGACCGGATTGTCGACGGGCATAAGCCATGCGATGTGGGGCGCGCTCTGGCCTGAACTTTATGGGACGCGGCACCTCGGCGCGATCAAGGCAACCGGATCGACCTTCATGGTGATCGGTTCGGCAATCGGCCCCGGCATCACCGGATTGGTGATAGATCTTGGCATCGACTTTACGGGGCAGACAACGGCAATGCTTTTGGCGACGATTACTCTGTCTGCGCTGCACCTTTGGGTCGTCACGCGTCTGCCACAGCGACAGCCTACTCAGTCCGATACCGGCTAATTTCGCCGGCCTATCCCGCACTTCTCAGGATCACGGGCGGCTCGAATGCAGTGACTGGCGGTGGGTTGTCGACCTTTTCCACGCGGACCAGAGTTGAATGGGCTGATGGGCCCTGACCCAGTCGGCTGGATCCCACGTCGCGGGTCAGAACATTCGGGTTGCCGTGCTTGCAGGTGCCCTCGGGCACTCCCTCATCCGGTCCTGCAGGGTCGAACCAGGCCCCGGTGGACAATTGGACAATGCCGGGCCGCACATCTTCCGACAATCGGACACCAGCAAGGCAGCCGCCGCGCTGGTTGAAAAGACGAACGACGTCTCCGGCTGCGATGCCCCGCTTTGCGGCATCTTCTGGGTTGAAGGTTGCGGGCTCTCGACCCTTTATCTTCGACGCAACAGAAACCCTGCCCGGATCGAACTGCGAATGCAGCCGTGTCTTCGGCTGGTTCGAGATCAGATGAAGTTCGTCGTCGGCTGCATCACCCAGCCATTCATACGGCTTCAAAAACGTCGGGTGAGGCGGGCAGTCGTCATAACCGAACCCGGCTATCTCTTCCGAGAAGACTTCAATCTTTCCGGTCGGCGTGCGCAACGGGTGAGCTGCAGGATCCGTGCGGAAATCCTCTAACAGGATCGGCTCCCGCTCGTTGTCTGGCAGGGAAATCGTTTCCTCTTTCCGCAACCCCTCCAGCGAAGGCAGCTCGAATCCCGCGCGCCCGGCCCGTTGGCGCGCCTGATCCCAAAGATGGTTCAGCCACTCTTCTTCGGTCCTGCCCTCGGTATAGCGGTCAGCAAAACCCAGACGCTCTGCCAGACCGGTGAAGATCTGATAGTCCGTACGCGAGTCGCCCACCGGGTCGACGGCCTGACGCATTGCAACGATCAGCGGCTCCCAGTGGGTCATCGAGATGTCTTCACGCTCCAGAACTGTCGTCGCAGGAAAAACGATATCCGCGTGCCGCGCCATCGGCGTCCACCAGATCTCATTGACGATCACGGTCTCTGGCTCGTGCAGTGCACGTACCAGCCGGTGCAGATCCTGATGATGATGAAACGGATTGCCACCTGCCCAATAAACGATCCGCGTGTCGGGATACTTCATATCCTTGCCGTCGAACTGGAAGTCTCCGCCCGGGCTCATCAGTAGATCGGAAATCCGCGCAACCGGTATGTAGTCGCTGACGGAATTCACCCCCTGCTGCACCGCAGGGAAATGAAACGGTTTCACCGGGTTGCCGATACCGTTCTCCGACGCATAACCAATCCCGAATCCGCCGCCCGGTAGGCCGATCTGGCCAAGCATTGCGGCCAGAACGATCGCCATCCAGATGGGTTGCTCGCCGTGAGACGACCGTTGCAGACCCCATGCGACCATAATCATCGTACGATCTGCCGCCATCCGGCGCGCTAGTGCTCGCAGGCGGTCGGCCTCGATGCCAGTTATTCCCGCAGCCCAATCGGCATCTTTCGCCTGCCCATCGCTTTCGCCCATAAGATAAGGCCGAAACTTGTTCCAACCCGATGTGTGGCTGTCCAAAAACGCCTGATCATGCAGACCCTCGCTGAGCAGCGTATGGGCCAGCCCCAGCATGAGCGCTGTGTCAGAGCCAGGGATGCAGGCCAACCAATCCGCCCCCAGTTCCGGCTCCATGTCCGTTCGCAGAGGCGAGACGTTAACGAAGCTGCAGCCGTTGGCCCGCGCTGCCGTGGTGCCCTCGTGCATGGTGTGCCGCCCGACACCGCCCGAGGTGATCTGAGCGTTTTTGCGGGGCAATCCACCGAAGGCCACGACCAGTTTCGTGTGTTCGGCAATCACCGGCCAGGTCGTGGCATGATCCAGGATCAGCGACCGCATCTGCCCGACCACATGGGGGGTGATCGCGTTGGCGGCGGCATAGGAGTAATTGGCCACCGATTTGGTGTATCCGCCCGCCATGTTCAGGAACCGGTGGACGTGGCTCTGAGCGTGGTGGAACCGCCCGGCCGATGCCCAGCCATAGGACCCGCCGAAAATCGACTTGTTGCCGTGTTCCTTTCGCACCCGGTCGATCTGCCCGGCGGCGAGGTCCAACGCCGTGTCCCAGTCAACCGCAACAAAGGCTTCCTTGCCACGCAGCGTGCGGTCCCCATCCGGACCGTTCTCCAGATAGGATTTGCGAACCATCGGTTGTTCGATCCGTGTCGGGTGATCGACCATGTCGATGATGCCGGGTCCGATGATTGCCGGATCCGGGTCGCCTGACCAGTCGCGTACGCCGGTCACCTTGCCGTTCGTCGTCTCGGCAAAATAGGTGCCCCAATGGGTGGAGAAGGGCGTGACCTTAGGTTCGGCATCGGTGGACATTTCGGTGCTCCTTGGCGAAGGCGCGGACAGTGCCACGTTCCCATCAGGAAAGAAATGGGGTGCAAGGCTTGGCGGCGCGCCGTCTATGCAGCGTTGCGGCGCATATCTGCGCTCATGATTTCGGTGACTCTGTCACCGATCGCCAGCGATGATGTCAGCCCTGGACTTTCGATCCCGTAGAGCCCGACATAGCCCGGAAGACCATGTGCTGCGGCCCCGTCGATCCGGAAGTCGGCGGCGTGCTTGTCCTGAGCGTTTGTCAGTTTTGGTCGAATCCCGGAATAGTCCGGCGATAGAGAGTTGTCCGGCAGCGCGGGCCAGTATCGGCGAATTGCAGCGTAGAAGCTTTCGCTGCGGCGTGGGTCAACGGAATAGTCGTCCACGCCGTCTACCCATTCGACATCCGGCCCGAAGCGTGCCCGGCCCTGCAGGTCGATCGTGATGTGCACACCCAGTCCCCCTGTGACCGGGGCGGGGTAGATCAGGCGAGAGAACGGCGCAGCGGCATCGAGAGAGAAGTAGTTCCCTTTGGCAGTCCATTGCTGCGGTTTGGCATTGTCCGGCAGACCGTCCATGTGGCCCGCCAGACCGGGCGCATCCAACCCTGCCGAATTCACCACCTCGCGGGCGAGCAACTCCATCGGCTCATCTCCGCCAGTACGAAGCAGAAAGCCGCCTTCGGCCATTGCGATGCTTTCGACGTCGGTGTTCAGAACAAGCATGGCAGCGTGGGCCTCGGCCTCCCCCAGCATCGCCAGCATGAAGTTGTGGCTGTCGACGATGCCGGTCGACGGGGACAGAAGCGCCCCTTCGCAAGCCAGCGATGGTTCCATGGCCTTGGCCTCAGCGGCGGAGATTTCGCGAAGATCATCGACGCCGTTATCCCAGGCACGCCTGGCGATGCCGCTGAATTTCTCGACCTCGTCCGGTGAACACGCGACGATCAGCTTGCCGCAGTTATTGTAGGCCACACCGTGGTCGTCGCAGAAGGCGTAAAGCGCTTTGCGACCGTTCACGCACATCTCGGCCTTAAGGCTGTTCTTGGCGTAGTAGATGCCTGCGTGGATCACCTCGGAATTGCGGGAAGACGTGATCATGCCAAAGTGCTGCTCACGTTCCAGAACCAGCACCTCGCGGCCAGACTTGGCAAGGGCCCGCGCCGTGGCCAGACCTACGACGCCCGCGCCGATGACAATGGTTTCTACTTGTTCTGCCATGCTGAAACTCCCGCCCGCGGTGGTTAGCGCGCGGGCAGGAGAGGTGCAAGAAGAGCTGGCCTGAACTTCTTCGCGGATCAGGCGAAGTCGAAGCTTTCCGGCAGCACACCTTCGATATCGACGGCAACGGTAACGGTGTCATCCGCAACCAGATCGCCGTTGCCATCCAGGTTGACCACCAGTTCTGCGGTGGTCGTTTCAGTGACCAATACACCCAGCCCGCCCAGATCCTCGACATTCAATTCGTAACCCAGCGGTGTGGATGTGAAGGCCGAGGCATCAAAGATCAGGCTGTCTACCGTTGCGCCGGTCTCGTCGCGAAGCGTCAGCGTTGCGCCCAAGATCGTGCTCTTGGCGAATGGCGCCTCTCTGAGTGCGTCATCCAGCAGAGCTGTCGAATCCAGCTGCGACCCATCCTCGGCCAGATCCGGAACCAGCACGGCACCGCCGGTGTTGTCGATTGCGTTGACATAGGCTGGATCGACGATCTGCCCGATCGCGACCCCGTGAACCGAGGCCGCATTTTGCAAGGGATTTGCGACCAGGCCGAGTTGCAACAAAAAGGCGGGCTGTCCTGCGGCAGGCGGTTCCGGGAAAGGGTTCCCGTCGGTCAGGAAGTAGACGATGTTGTTTTCCTGCCCCAGGGTAGGATCAAGCTGCGCAACCGCATTGGTGGCCTGCAGAACTGCTGCGAAATAGTTCGTCTCTCCGCCCGAGGCCAGGTTGTTGAGATAGGCATCGACGTCCAGATCCGACAGCGCCTCGTCGTCGCCGAAGGTTTCGGCAAAGAAGGGCGTGTCCGGGATATTGTCGTCGTTTGTATCCACCGGGAAAGTCGGATCGGCGCTGGTGTTGAACGGAACGATCGTGATTGTCAGCGCACCGTCCGGCAGGCCCTGCGCCATCAATTCGTCGGTCAGCGATTGCAGCGCAGCGATCTGAGCATCCAGAACCGGTACGCCGTCAATGGTCTCTTGCGAGGTCGAGCCGGAGACGTCCACGACGAAGACAACATTGTAGGTCTCGTTCGCCTTATCGCCCAAGTCTACCGCCAGGCGGAAACTGCCGGTGTCTGAACAGGTCTGATCGGGTCCAGTGAGGCTAACGGTCAACTCGGTCCCGTCGAACAGTGTGCCGGTAGCGGCGCTGGTGACATCGGGATAAGGCTCGCAAACGCCTTCACCTTCAACGACCACGGTGACCGTCGCAGTGTCTGTGAACTCTCCGTCCGAGATCTGGTAGTCGAAGGTCACGGTTGCCGTCTGGCCATCCGACAGCGTTGCGAAATCGCCTGCAGGATCGAAAGTGACGGTGCCATCCGCGTTCAGCGTGATGCCGCCCTCGGCAGGTTGACTCAGCAAGGTTACGGTCAGGTCGTCATCCTCGGGATCGCTGTCGTTGTCGAGGATGTTCAGGACCGTGGCCCCGCTTTCTGGAACCATGTACATATCATCCACAGCGACCGGGCCGTCATTCACGCCTTGGATCGTGACAGTTGCATCGGCGGTCGCCGTGCCCCCGTTGCCATCACTGATTTCGTAGGTCAGCGTGAAGCTGTCCGTGTCGGTGGACTTCATCGCCTGGAAGTCGCCGGCGGCCGCATCGAAAGAGAGGACCCCTGTGGCCGAGACCGTGACAACCGCCGTTCGCCCGGCCATGGTGGTCAACGTAATTTCTGTACCGGGCGAGGCGCCGCCTGCGAGCGAAACAGTCACCACATCGCCATCGTCATCCGAATCGTTCAGCAAAAGATCCAGGGCGATCTGACCGTCTTCCGTCACCGAGCCGAAATCGTCCACGGCTGTTGGCGGAGTGTTGGTCTTGGCGCAAAAGTTCAGTGCATCGATTCGGGCAAATTCCCAAGCGTCCTTGGTGCCGCGCAGGGTTATCTCGTCACCCTGGTTCAGGACGATGTTCTCGATCTTCACGGTCGAAATCGACGACCAGTCACCGCCATTGCCATTGTTGTTCTGGTCCAGCGAGATTGAATGTATCAGCGTGTCGCCGACCCAGATTTCGATCTCCCCCTCGCCATCGTTCTCGTCAATGTAGGCAAGCTCCAGATCATAGGTCCCGCTATCAGCCCCGAAGGTGATCGACGCTTCGCCCGAGGACTTTTTCAGGCGGATCACCTCGCCGCCTGAAGCCGCATACACATCGTCGACCTTGTAGCCCTTCAGGGCCATGTCCTCGGCCTCGATCGTCAGCTTGCCATTGTCGTCCAGATCCCATTTCAGGCCCGCGGACAGGTCCTTATAGTCCATCCAGTCGCCGCTGATATTGCCCTTTCCGGCAACGGTCAGCGTCACGCCCGCATCTGGCACATCGCCGTAGAATGCAAAGAAATCGTCGCGGTCGCCCTCGGCGGATCCCACGACCTCGATCTCGATCAGGTAATAGCACTTACCGTCATCGCCGTGCAGGACGTAGTATTCTTCAGCGTAGATCTTCTGATCGTCATGGACCAGCGCACCATCGACCTTGATATCTGCGATCTGCCAGCTGGAGTCATCCCCCCACTCATTCGCATGGGCATCACCGGACAGACTGTCATCGTTATCCGTGACCGTGATGCACGCCGTGGCACTGGGCGGCATCGTGAAACAATCCCCGCAGTTCAGATTGTTGTCACCAGCCTGCAAAATGTCTTCGCCGGTCAGCGCTGTGAATTCGTATTCCTGCACCTGATGGTGCGGGGGGCAGTAGGTCATAAAGACTCTCCGGTCGACGTGTAAAACGATGCCAGAGATACCCGCTGAGGTTTGAGAACCCGTGAAAGGATACTGTTAAGTTGTCTTAGTGATGTGCATTTTTTTCGAAAGATCTCGGCTAACTGTGTGTCGTAAAAGACTCAACTCTGCCGGAAAACCGGTCCATGCTGTTATCGGGCTTCTGCCGGACGCCCGGATTTGGCAATTTTCACAGGCCTTGGGAGAAGGCGAGGGGACTAAACTTGGACGGTTTCAACTGGAAACAGATCGCACTGCCGGTAGCCTATATCGGGCTGATCGGGGTCATTGCCGTCTTCGCCCATTCGGGCTTGCAGTCCGAACACGGGCTCGCCGCCTTTCGTGAGGCAGGATCCGAAGAAAAGCGCCTGAAGGCGGACCTCGCTGCACTTCAGGCGGATCGGGCAGCCTTGCAAAACAAGGTCCACCGCCTCTCCGACCGGTATCTTGATCTTGATCTGCTGGACGAGCGTGCCCGGGCGGTGCTGGGCTATGCGCGGGCCGATGAACTGATCGTGCGCTAAGCACGCCCCGCGGGCTTAAATCCAAGCAAATCCGGGGCAAGATCTGTCGGTGCACCGCAGCGAATCCGCAATCTTGTTAACCTTTGTTTTGCTGCACGTACGGAACAAACTGGTTAGTGTCTGCTGCAATCCGCACCCTGAAAGAGTGCGGGCGCCTGAATGGAGGACGCCTTGACGGACACCACCGCACCCGCATCAACTGCGGGCAAGAATTTGCCGCCCACCGCCGAAATTCTTGATTATTACAAAGACATGCTGCTGATCCGCCGGTTCGAGGAAAAGGCCGGGCAACTCTACGGCATGGGTCTGATAGGCGGCTTCTGTCACCTATACATAGGACAGGAAGCAGTGGTTGTAGGTCTGCAGGCGTGCGCCAAAGAAGGTGATCAGGTGATCACATCCTATCGCGACCACGGTCACATGCTTGCCTGCGGCATGGACGCAAAGGGCGTCATGGCGGAACTCACCGGGCGTGACGGCGGATATTCCAAAGGCAAGGGCGGGTCGATGCACATGTTCTCGTCCGAGAAGAACTTCTTCGGCGGGCACGGCATTGTTGCGGCACAGGTGCCTCTTGGCGCTGGTCTGGCATTCGCGAACCGTTATCGCGGGAACGACAATGTTTCGATGACCTATTTTGGCGACGGCGCTGCAAACCAGGGTCAGGTCTACGAGACATTCAACATGGCGGCCCTCTGGAAGTTGCCCTGCATTTTTGTGATCGAGAACAACCAGTATGCCATGGGCACGGCGCAGGCGCGGTCGACCTCCTCGCCCGACATCTACACGCGCGGCGAAGCGTTCGGCATTCCCGGTGAGGCGGTCAACGGTATGGATGTGCTCGAGGTCAAGGACGCGGGCGAGCGGGCGGTTCAGCACTGCCGATCCGGCGCGGGACCTTATATCCTGGAGGTCAAGACCTACCGCTACCGTGGCCACTCCATGTCGGATCCGGCGAAGTACCGGACCCGGGAGGAGGTCTCGAAAATGCGCGAGGAACGCGATCCCATCGACGGTCTGCGGAAACTGATCATGGACAACGCCCTTGTCGATGAAGATGCGATCAAACAGATCGATAAAGATGTAAAAGCGGTGATCAACGAAGCGGCGGCTTTTGCCCAGGAAAGTCCGGAACCTGCGGAAAGCGAGCTCTGGACGGACATTTATGCAGAGGTGTCCTGATGCCGCGTTTCGAAATTCACGCCACCGACGTCGCCCGTGCTCGTGCCTTTTGCAGCGGCCTTTTCGGATGGTCTTTCTCACCGCTCGAGGGTTTCGAGGCAGTCGATTATCAGCTCATCAACAGCCATGAAGTGGGACCCGAAAAGGCCATGACTGGAGGGATCCTTCGCCGCACAATCGGCTCGCATCCGCCAGGATCGGCGATCCGAGGCTCGATCATGACATTCGAGGTCGCCGATTGCGATGAAAGCTATGCGTGGGCACTGGGACATGGCGGGTCAGAGGCGTTGCCACCGATGGACTACCCGGGGATCGGTCGTGCTGCATATGTCGAGGACGGCGAAGGCAACGTTGTCGGCATGATCTCCGTGGCAGAAGGAGCCCCATAACATGGCAATTCAGATCCTGATGCCGGCGCTATCGCCGACCATGGAGGAAGGCACGCTTGCCAAATGGCTGGTGGCCGAAGGGGACAAGGTCTCCTCCGGGGATATCATCGCGGAGATCGAAACCGATAAGGCGACCATGGAAGTGGAGGCGGTTGACGAGGGGGTTGTCGGCAAACTGGTGGTTGCCGAGGGGACTGAAGGCGTGAAGGTCAATGCCGTCATCGCTGTACTTTTGGAAGATGGCGAGGACGCGAGCGCCGCAGAGGCTGCAGCAGGCGCACCGCCTGCCGCGGGGTCGACAGAAGTACCTGCGGAAGCACCACAACCGGCCCCGTCAGATGAAGCCGCACCTGCAAACGCTGCGCCTGTAGCCTTTGCCGTTGCTGCTGCGGTCATGGAACCGGACTGGCCAGGCGGTACAGCAGTCAAGGAGCAATCCGTGCGCGAGGCGCTGCGCGATGCCATGGCAGAGGAAATGCGCGCCTCTGACGATGTCTTGTTGATGGGCGAGGAAGTTGCGGAATACCAGGGAGCTTACAAGGTGTCCCAGGGTCTGCTTGAAGAGTTCTCCGACCGGCGGGTGATAGACACGCCGATCACCGAGCACGGATTTGCCGGGATCGCAGTCGGTTCCGCCTTTGCGGGCCTGCGCCCGATCGTCGAGTTCATGACGTTCAATTTCGCCATGCAGGCGATTGACCAGATCATCAACTCGGCGGCAAAGACGCTTTACATGTCCGGTGGTCAGATGGGCTGCCCGATCGTCTTCCGCGGCCCGAATGGCGCGGCGGCGCGGGTGGCCGCGCAACACTCTCAGGACTATGCCGCGTGGTATGCGCAGATCCCCGGCTTGAAGGTGGTGCAGCCCTACACCGCGTCGGATGCAAAAGGTCTGCTCAAGTCGGCGATCCGCGATCCCAATCCGGTTATTTTCCTGGAAAACGAGATTCTCTACGGCCGTGCATTCGAAGTGCCAGAGCTTGACGACTTCACAGTCCCCATCGGCAAGGCCAAGCTAGTGCGCGAGGGCACAGATCTGACATTGGTCAGTTTTGGCATCGGAATGAGCCACACCCTGGAGGCCGCCGATGCATTGGCCGCGGAAGGCATCTCCGCTGATGTCATCGACTTACGCTCGCTCCGTCCAATGGACACAGACACGGTGATCGCATCAGTCCAGAAGACCAACCGCTGCGTGACGGTAGAGGAAGGTTTCCCGGTCTGCTCCATCGGAAACCACATCTCTGCAGTCCTAATGCAACAGGCCTTCGATTGGCTGGACGCTCCGGTCATCAACTGTACCGGCAAGGATGTGCCGATGCCCTACGCGGCCAATCTGGAAAAGCTGGCGCTTATCACTGTGCCCGAAATTGTCGAGGCGGCGAAAGCCGTCTGCTACCGGTAAGGGACACGCGGATGCCGATCAACATTCTGATGCCCGCCCTTTCCCCCACCATGGAGGAAGGCACGCTTGCCAAATGGCTGGTGGCAGAGGGCGACACCGTTTCCTCCGGCGATCTGATCGCTGAGATTGAGACCGACAAGGCCACCATGGAGGTCGAAGCGGTTGACGAAGGGACCGTTGGGAAGCTGCTCGTCGCGGAAGGCACCGAGGGCGTGAAGGTCAATGCCGTGATCGCCGTGCTGCTTGAAGAAGGCGAAAGCGTCGACGATATTGGCGATGTCACTGAGGCGCCGGTTGCTGCTCCCGCTGCCGCATCTGATAATACCGAAAGCGATGCCGCGGTGACGGATACACCGGCTGCTACTCCGGCGTCGTCTGCTCCGGCTGCGCCTTCGGTTGGCCGGATTTTTGCCTCTCCCCTCGCTCGACGCATCGCAGCGGACAAAGGCATCGATCTCAGCCAGGTGAAGGGCAGTGGTCCGAAGGGCCGGATCGTCAGGGCAGACGTGGAAGGCTTCAGCCCGACCACAGCTGCAGCGCATGCGGACGCACCTGCCGCCGCGTCTCCGGTCCCGGCCCCAATGGCCGCAGGCCCTGGCGCCGA
>JBCCMP010000035.1:0-19352 GCA_039026295.1 Pseudomonadota bacterium
ATGATGGTGCTCGGGCTGCTGATCTTCATGGAAGAACCCGGCGAAAGAGAGATTATCGCCGGGGCCCTCGTCGTTTTGGCGGTGGTCATCGCCGGGTTTTCGCGCCAGCCAAACGGCCGCCCGCCCAACGCGTGAGCGAGCGGCCTTGCGCTTGTTCCGGGGCGGCCTTCTGGGCCGTCAGGTCAGCGTCAGCTTGGCGACACCCAAGGGAACAGCGAACTTGTCACACCAGATCCAGATCTCGTTGAAATCGGCGACGTCCAGTCCGGCCGGAATCGCATAGACCTGTTTCCCGGCGTTGGACTGCAGCAGGGCCAGCGAGGCGTCCTTGCGATAGCCGTCCGCACCCAGGGCGACGTGCGGGTCAGGGGCCCCGTCGAAGGTAAAGTTGTCCTGCAGGATCACGACCCACTGGCTGCCGATCCGCCCGATGCTGGCGGTGCCCGTCGTCACGTGATTGGATTTGCCGACAAAGGTGCCGTTGGCGGTGACGCTGGCATTGCTCGCCTCGGATGCCGCGATGGCGGGTGCGGATGAGGCAGCCTTTTGCTGCGGCACGGCGCAGGCCGAGAGGGTGAGCAGAGCACCGAAAGTGAGTGCAGAGGCGAGCCGGAACATGGGATATCCTTTCCTTGTCGTTTCCCGAATTCGTCACGGCATGCCTGACGCTGCGGGGCGGATAAGGAAAATCAAGGATCGTCACGTGCGGGGGAGAGCGGCGTGATCGCCGCCGGTCAATCGGGCAGCAGGCCCTTCAGTTCGTACACCAGATCCAGCGCCTCGCGCGGGGTCAGGGCATCGGGATGCACCTCGCGCAGGCGATCATCCGTGGGGGAGGGTTTCGACGGCGCGCTCATCGGCTGCGGGATGTGGGCGGAGAAGAGCGGCAGGTCCTGCGCGAGCGCCGCCGCCGCGCCGGACCCCTCGCGGGCGCTCGCCTCGAGCCGTTCAAGCACATCCCGTGCGCGGTCGACAACGGCACCGGGCAGACCGGCCAGCCGCGCAACCTGTACGCCGTAGGACCGGTCGGCCGCACCGGGCCGGACCTCGTGCAGGAAGATCACCTCGCCGTCCCATTCCCTGGCCGCGACCGTGGCAGGCGACAGGTGGTAAAGCTGATCGCACAGGCCGGTCAACTCGTGATAGTGCGTCGCGAAGAGGCCCCGGCAGCGGTTCACCTCGTGCAGGTGCTCTAAAGTGGCCCAAGCGATGGACAGCCCATCCCACGTGGCGGTGCCGCGCCCGATTTCGTCCAGAATGACCAGCGCGCCGGGACCGGCCTGATTGAGGATCGCCGCCGTCTCGACCATCTCCACCATGAACGTCGACCGCCCGCGCGCCAGATCGTCGGCGGCCCCGACGCGGGAGAAAAGCTGGTCGATCACCCCGATCACGGCGCGTTCCGCAGGCACGAACAGCCCGGCCTGCGCCAGGATCGCGAACAGTGCGTTCTGGCGCAGAAACGTCGATTTGCCCGCCATGTTCGGCCCGGTCAGCAGCCAGATCGGCGACGGGCCGGAGGGGTCCGCGCCAAGATCGCAGTCGTTCGCGATGAAGGTGGTGCCGTCCCGGGACAGCGCGGCTTCGACCACCGGATGCCGCCCGCCGATGATGGAAAAGGCGCGCGACGCTTCCAGTTCCGGCCGGGTCCAGCGCAGATCGATGGCAAGGTCTGCTGCGGCGGCGGCCACGTCAATCTCGGCCAGCGCCCGGGCGGTCCCCGCCAGCGGGGCCTGCTGGTCCAGAATGGCCGTGCGCAGGTCTTGGAACACCTTCTTCTCGATCTCCAGCGCGCGGGCGCCCGCGTTCATGATCTTGGTCTGTAACTCGGACAGATGCACCGTTGTGAAGCGCACGGCATTGGCCAGGCTCTGACGATGGATGAAGGTCTCGTTCAGCGGCGCGGACATCATCTTTTCGGCGTGCAGGGCCGTGACCTCGATGAAGTAGCCGAGCACGTTGTTGTGCTTGATCTTCAGGGCTGCGATGCCGGTCTGGTCGGCGTAATCCGCCTGCATGCCCGCGATCACGCCGCGCCCTTCGTCGCGCAGCTTTCGCGCCTCGTCTAAGAACGGATCGTGACCTGCCGCAACGAAACCGCCATCGCGAGCCAATAGGGGCGGGTCCTCGACCAGCGCCGCTGTCAGGGTCTGCACCAGCGCCTCGTGCCCGGTCAGCCGATGCCCCGCCTCGGTCATCTGCTCGGGCAGTCCGGCATTTTCGGCCAGAAGACCGGCAATCTCGGCCGCCTGCCGCAGCCCGGCGCGGATCGCGGTCATGTCGCGGGGGCCTGCGCGGTCCAGCGCCAGCCGGGACAGAGCGCGCTCGATCTCCGGCACCATCTTCAGGGCGGCGCGCAGTTGGGTGGCCAGCTCGCGGTCTTCCGTCAGGTGCTGTACCCAGTCCAGCCGGGCATGTATGACGGCCGTGTCGGTCAGGGGCGCGGCGATCCGCATCTCCAGCAATCGCGCCCCGGCCCCGGTCAGCGTGCGATCGATCACCGACAGAAGCGAGCCGTCGCGCCCGCCCGACATCGACCGGGTCAGTTCCAGATTGCGCCGGGTCGCGGCATCGATCGCCATCGCGCCGCCCGCCAGTTCGCGCACCGGCGGCTTGATGATTGGCAGACGTCCCTTTTGCGTGATCTCGAGATAATCCGCGAGCGCGCCCAGCGCGGAGAGTTCCGCGCGTTCGAACGAGCCGAACCCGTCGAGCGATGCCACCCGGAACAGCGAACAGAGCCGCTGGGTGGAGGAGGCGGAGTCAAAGCTTGCCGGTCCCAGCGGCGTTGGCACCGCCCCGGCCTCTTCGATCTGCGAGGACAGGACCGGGTCCTCGAAGGCCGCGTCCTGGACCAGAACCTCGCTGGGTGCGAGCCGGGCGAGCATCGGGCCGAGGGCCGGGCGGGCGAGCGGGGCGACGACCAGATCGCCGGTCGAGACATCGGCCCAGGCCAGCGCGCCCTCGCCCCTGATCTCGGCCCAGGCAGCCAGAAAGTTGTGACGGCGCGCATCCAGCAGGGTCTCTTCGGTCAGCGTGCCGGGGGTGACGACGCGCGTCACCTCGCGCCGGACGACGGCTTTGGACCCGCGCTTCTTGGCGTCCTCCGGCGTCTCCACCTGGTCGCAGACGGCGACGCGGAACCCCTTGCGGATCAGCGTCAGCAGGTAGTTGTTGGCGGCGTGGGCGGGGACCCCGCACATGGGGATATCCTCGCCGCCATGCTTGCCGCGCCTGGTCAGCGCGATGTCCAGCGCGGCGGCCGCAGCAACGGCATCCTCGAAGAACATCTCGTAGAAATCGCCCATCTGAAAGAACAGCAGACAATCGGGATGGGCTTGCTTTGTCTCGAAATACTGCGCCATCGAGGGCGTGACCTGCGATGGCGGTTTCGAGATCTGTACTGCGTCGTCGGCCATAGGTCCCCTGCCCATCGTCAGGTCAGGGCCTAGCACGGGCGGCCCGAGACTGAGAAGCCCCGCTCCGCCGTCTTGGCGAAGTCACGATCAGTTACTGTTTTCGGACCTGACCGGTTGCGGCTTGACCGCGGGCCAATTGTCGCCTGCCAAGAAGTTCGAGATCACATCGACCAACCCGGTCAGCGGATTTCCATAGCCGCCGGTCCGCCGCATGTCCTTCCACACCTCTTGAACCTTGTCGTGATTGGCCTCTGCCGGACCAGCGCGGGCGGGCGGCGAGGCGAGGCCGACGGCGGCGGTCAGAAGGGCGATCCGGGCTGTGAATGCAGTAGTCATGGCATGTCCTGTCGGCTTGTGACTGGATCGACTTCGCTCGAGGTTCGGCGTCATGCAGTGAGGCTGATGTGAGGACCAATGCTGCATGAAAAACCTGCCTGGCCGTGGGCTTTGTGATGCGCTTTCGGCACAGGTCTGGGGTTGAAAACGTGGCTGATCAGACCTTGGTGCGCCTTGCCTGTCGTATCCGGCAAGCTAGGCTCTGCGCAGTAAGATCGGACTTCGGAGCAGTCTTTCCCCGGAAAGGATCCTAATGCGTTGGATGTTGGCTGGTTGTCTGACGGCCTTGATGTGGGTTGCCTCGCCTGCCATGGGCGGTGGGGATTTTCGGTCCGAAGAGCTCTGCTGGAAGCTGCAACGGCTGGTTGGCGCGGCCGGTTCGAACTTTCAGGCCGCGTCTTACTCGACGGGCACATATATTCTGCCCGGCGCTGCGTCCTGCGACATGTCTCTCGCGCCCGGCGGGGCGCGCAGCCATGACTGCCTGTGGTCATTCGATTACCGCGCCCCCGAAGCGGCTGAAACCTTTCGGAACTTTTTCACGCAAACGGCAGCCTGCTTTCCGGGCGGCAGCTTTGCCGCCGACCATTCTGTCAACCACCCGGACTTTTATGACCTTCAGACGCTCGCGGTCGATGGGGTCGAGATCAACGTGTCGCTGAAGGACAAGGCCGCGCTTCAGAAGACGCTGGTGTTCCTGCGCGTGGTTGGCCGCCCGTCCCGCTAGATGGAAATCGGGCAGCAGCCCGGCGAAGGCGATTGCGCCGCGAAAATCTGGCTGGTACATGGTATACCAGAAACCACAGCGACCGACAGACCCGGACCATCGCACCGCATGAGCGACCAGTTAAATCTTCAGCCAGTGGATAACTCTTTCAGCCTGAAAGAGCACATATACGGCGTCTTGAAGACCTCGATCATGGATCTGGACATCTATGATCCCGGCACCAACCTGCGCATGGACGAGCGGACGCTTGCCGAGAAGCTGGGCATCTCCCGCACCCCGATCCGCGAGGCGATCTCGCGGCTGGAACAGGAAGGTTTCATCGAGATTCAGGCCCGGCGCGGCGTCTTCATCCGGCGCAAGACGCTGGATGAAATCCTCGAGATGGTGATGGTCTGGGCAGCGCTGGAATCGATGGCGGCCCGCCTTGCTTGCGAGGTCGCCAGCGACACCGAGATCGCCGAGTTGCGCGAGATCGGCGCGCGCTACACCAAGGACAAGGCCAAGGCGAACATCAGCGAATATTCCGAGGCAAACATCGACTTTCACCTCTGCATCCTGCGCCTGTCGAAATGCCTGCTGCTGGAACAGACCGCCCAGGGCTTGTTCACCCATCTGAAGGCGGTGCGGCGCAAGGGCATGCAGGACACGGCCCGTGCGGACCGGTCGGTGGTCGATCACATGAACATCATCGAGGCGATCGAAGACCGCAATGCCGACCTCGCCTCGGAACTGGTGCGCGAGCACACGCTGCGCCTGCATGACTACCTGAAACAGAACTGGAAACACATTATCGGCCCGCAAGAGGCCTGAGGGAGGACACCATGGCAATGGACGGCGCTTCGACAGAAGTCTCTGGCGGCGCGGGCGAGGTCACCGACGGGTTCCACCTGCTGATCGATGCCCTGAAGCTGAACGGGGTCGAGACGATCTATAATGTCCCCGGCATCCCGATCACCGATCTGGGCCGCTACGCTCAGGCGCAGGGGCTTCGCGTTCTGTCTTTCCGCCACGAACAGCACGCGGGCTATGCCGCCTCGGTCGCAGGGTATCTGACCAAAAAGCCCGGCATCTGCATGACCGTGTCGGCCCCAGGTTTCCTGAACGGGCTGACGGCGCTGGCCAATGCCACGACAAACTGCTGGCCGATGATCCTGATCTCCGGCTCGTCTGAAAGAGAGATCATCGATCTGCAGCAGGGCGACTATGAAGAGATGGACCAACTGACCATCGCCAAGCCCCACTGCAAGGCCGCCTACCGGATCAACTATGCCAAGGATATCGGCACCGGGATCGCCCGCGCGATCCGCGCCTCGGTCACAGGTCGGCCGGGCGGGGTCTATCTGGATATCCCCGGTGCGTTGCTGGGTCAGGTGCTGGATGCGGCCGAGGGGGAGGCCTCGCTGGTCAAGGTGATCGATCCATCGCCTGCCCATTTGCCGGGGGTCGACGCGGTGGAGCGGGCGCTGGAGGTGCTGAAGAGCGCCGAGCGGCCCCTGATGATCCTGGGCAAGGGCGCGTCCTATGCGCAGGCGGACAAGCTGATCCGCGACTTCGTCGAACGGTCCGGCATCCCGTATCTGCCGATGTCGATGGCCAAGGGTTTGCTGCCCGATACCCACGACCAATGCGCGGCGGCGGCCCGGTCGCTGGTGCTGAAGGAATCCGACGTCGTTCTGATGATCGGCGCGCGGCTGAACTGGCTGCTGAGCCACGGCAAGGGCAAACAGTGGGGCGAGGCGCCCAAGAAATTCGTGCAGATCGACATCGAACCGAAGGAGATGGACTCGAATGTCGAGATCGCCGCGCCCATTGTCGGCGACATCGAAAGCGCGGTGAAGGCCCTGCACGTGGGCATGGGCGACGGCTGGAAGAAGCCACCCGCGGATTGGACCGACAAGGTCCGGGGCAAGGTCGTGGCCAATCAAGAGCGGATGGCGACACGGCTGAAGAACAACAGCACTCCGATGGATTACCACGCTGCGCTGGGCGTCATCAAAGACGTGGTCGCGGACAACCCAGAGGCGATGTTCGTGAACGAGGGCGCCAACGCCCTGGATATGGCGCGGTCCATTGTCGACATGCACAAGCCGCGCAAACGGGTCGATGTCGGGACCTGGGGGGTCATGGGCATCGGCATGGGTGCGGCCATCGCCTCGGCGGTGGAAACCGGCCAGCCGGTGCTGGCGGTGGAGGGCGACAGCGCCTTCGGCTTCAGCGGCATGGAGGTGGAGACGATCTGCCGGTACAACCTGCCGATCTGTGTGGTCGTCTTCAACAACAACGGCATCTATCGCGGCGACGGCGAGAACTGGGGTGGCGGGGATGATCCTGCGACAACCTCGTTCGTGCCGGATGCGCGCTATGACATGATGATGGAGGCCTTCGGCGGCGTCGGCCACTGGGTCAAGACCCCGGACGAGCTGAACCGCACGGTGCGCGAGGCGCTGGCCAGCGGCAAACCGACCCTGATCAACGCGACCATCGATCCGGCCGCGGGCAAGGAAAGCGGGAATATCGGGAACCTCAATCCCAGCTCGCCGGTGGCGGAAAGGCTGTACCCGCAGGCGCAGAAATAGGGCGCAGCCGCGGGCGAAAACGGGTTCCCCACGGGGAACCATTTACCAAGGTAAACAAGACGTTAAGTCCAAGAAACAGCCGGGCTGCGGCCCGACCTATCCAAATTACCGTAAGGCGCGCTTCAGCCCGCCTGCCAAGGAAACGGAGCAAAAAATGAAAGCCCTTGAAGGCGTCAAGATCCTCGACTTCACCCATGTGCAGTCCGGCCCGACCTGCACCCAGCTTCTGGCCTGGTTTGGCGCGGACGTGATCAAGGTGGAACGGCCCGGCGTCGGTGATGCCACGCGCAAGCAACTGGTCGATGTGCCGGGGGCGGACAGCCTCTACTTCACCATGCTGAACCACAACAAGCGGTCGATCACGCTGAACACCAAGAACGAGACGGGCAAGGAAGTGCTGACCCGGCTGGTCAAGGAATGCGATGTGCTGGTCGAAAACTTCGCCCCGGGCGCACTGGACCGGATGGGGTTCGGCTGGGAGCGGATTCAGGAGTTGAACCCGCGCATGATCATGGCGTCTGTCAAGGGGTTCGGCCCCGGCAAGTACGAGGACTGCAAGGTCTACGAGAACGTCGCGCAATGCGCCGGGGGTTCGGCTTCGACCACGGGCTTCCTGGACGGCCCGCCACTGGTGACCGGCGCGCAGATCGGCGACTCAGGCACCGGCCTGCATCTGGCGCTGGGCATCGTCACCGCGCTGTTCCAGCGCGAAAAAACCGGGCGCGGCCAGAAGGTCCTGGCGGCCATGCAGGACGGGGTGCTGAACCTCGCCCGCGTCAAGCTGCGCGACCAGCAGCGGCTGGCGGCAGGTCCGCTGAAGGAATACAGCCAGTTTGGCGAGGGCATCGAGTTTGGCGAGGCCACACCCCGCGCCGGGAATGACAGTGGCGGCGGTCAGCCCGGCCGCATCCTGAAGTGCAAGGGGTGGGAGACCGATCCCAACGCCTACACCTATTTCATCACCCAGGCCGCGGTGTGGGAGCCGATCTGCGACACGATCGGCAGGCCGGAATGGAAGGACGCGCCCGGCTACAAGACCCCGCCCGAACGTCTGGACAAGCTGAACGAGGTCTTTGACGCGATTGAGGCCTGGACCATGACCAAGACGAAGTACGAGGTCATGGACATTTGCAACCCGCTGAACATTCCCGTCGGCCCGATCCTCAGCATGAAGGAAATCATGGAGGACGAGGGCCTGCAGGCGACCGGAACCATCGTGAAGGTCCCGCACCCGGAGCGCGGCGATTATTACACCGTTGGCTGCCCCATCAAGTTCTCGGACATGGACGTCGAGGTGAAGCGCTCGCCATTGCTGGGCGAGCACACGGCCGAAATCCTGTCGGACGTGCTGGGATATCAGGGCGAAGACCTGGCAAGGGTTGTCGAATCTGGCGCAGTAGGCGAGATGAAGGCAGCGGCGGAATAACACGCACGCACATCCCCTGCCTGTCGGGGGGTCACAAGAACAGCAAGGGGGACGCGCACCGATGACATCGGCTTCACCGTCGACATTGGTCCTGTGCCTGATCATCTATGCGGCCGGATCGCTTTGGGTGATCGGCCTTTTGTGGCTGACGGTCCTGAAATTCTCTGGCTGGATGGTGCTGGAACGGCCGGCCTGGCTGTTCGGGACCGTGCAGCGGGCCATGGCCATCGTCTTTGCCAGCGCCATGGCGCTGTTCATCTTCGACCGGGCATTGCATGTGTCCGGTTTCCTCTGACCGGGATCACCAACGGGGCCTAAAAAATGAGCCACACCAATGAGAAAATCCAATGAGTAGTGGCCGTGCCATCGACCATGTCGGGATCGCGACGCGCAATCTCGATGCGCTGGCCGCGCAGTACGAGGCGCTGGGCTTCACGCTGACGCCGCGCGCCGCGCACCCGGATCACATGGGCACATCGAACCGGCTGATCCAACTGGGGGGGCTGGACGGCGGCCCCGGCAAGGGCGCGAACTTCATCGAACTGATCGAGGTCGATCGCCCGGAGACCATGCAGCCGCACAAGGCCGGTTTCATGGGGTTCGGCCAGTTCAACCATTCCTTCCTGCAGAAGCGACAGGGCATGAGCCTGGTCGTCTTTCGCACCGACGATGCGGCCGCGGATCTGGCGCGTTGGCGGTCCAAGGGCCTGCAGACCTATGACCAGTTCAACTTCGAGCGGCAGGCAAAGCTGCCCGATGGGTCAGAGGAAACCGTGCGCTTCGAGATCGGGCTCGTCACCGACCCCGCGATGCCGGACATCCTGTTCTTTGTCTGTGACAACAAGGCCGAACAGCATTTCTGGAAGCCGGAATACCAGCAGCATGCCAACGGCGCGGAAGAGATCGAGGCGGTCGTGCTCTGTTCGGCGCAGCCCGCGCAGCATGCCGATTTCCTGTCGCGCCTGTTCGACGGCGATGTGCACGAGGGCGAGGGCAAGATCTCGGTCCAGTTCGGGGAATACGACATCGTGGTCGCGACGCCAGCAGAGCTGAACTGGACCGGCTGGACCCACAATCCGGGGCCGGAGGCGATGGCCGTCGGTCTTGAGATCGCCGCGGGCGAGACCGAGACCGAGATCATCAAGCCGCAGGACGCAGGCGGCGTCTTCATCAGGTTCACATAAGCCGCAAGGCCCCGGGGGAGAACGACATGAGACTGATCGTGATGGGCCAGCAGGCCTTCGGCAAGGATGCACTGGCCAAGATCCTGGAGGCAGGGACGGACGAGGTCGTCGCCGTCTATTGTGCGCCGGACAAAGAGGGCAAGCCGCTCGATCCCCTGAAAGAGTTCGCGCTGGAGAAGGGCCTCCCGGTCTTCCAGCCCGCGAACTTCAAGGAGGAAGAGACGCTGGCCCAGATGCGGGCACACGAGGCGGACCTGATGGTCATGGCCTACGTCATCGTCTTCGTGCCCGAGGCGGCGCGTGATATCCCGAAGATGGGGTCGATTTGCTTCCACCCCTCGCTGCTGCCGGTGCACCGGGGGCCGTCGGCTGTGAACTGGCCGATCATCTGGGGGTCGGACAAATCCGGGTTCAGCTGGTTCTACCCCACAGACGGGCTCGACGAGGGAGACGTCCTGCTGCAATGGGACTGCCCGATCGGGCCCGATGACACGGTGATCGACCTCTATTTCAAGAAGATCTATCCGGCGGGCGTCGACAGTGTGCTTCAGGTCTGCGATCTCTTCCGGTCCGGCAATCCGCCCCGGATGGTGCAGGATGAAACACAGGCGACCTACGAGAGCTGGTGCAAGAAAAAGGATGCCGAGATCGACTGGGGTCGCCCGGCGGGCGATGTCTACAACCTGATCCGGGGCACCAATCCGGCCCCCGGCGCATGGACCACCCGGGACGGCGCGGAACTGGGGATCTTCGACTCGGCCCGCAGCGATGCCACCGGAACTCCGGGCGAAGTCGTCTCTGTATCCGAAGACGGCGTAACTGTTGCCGCAGACGGGGGCGCGATCTTGGTAAAGCGCGTGCGTCCCGCGGGCGCGGGGAAGATCGCGGCAGCCGAATGGGCTGCAGAGAACGGCATCACACCGGGCACAAAACTAGGATAGCCCGGCTCGTCTGAGGGAGACAACGCATGGCCACCGATATCGAAATCGCCCGCGCGGCGAGCAAGAAACCGATTCAGGAAATCGGCGACAAGATCGCGATCCCCTCGGAACATCTGCTGCCCTACGGCCACGACAAGGCCAAGATCAGCGACGAATTCATCAAGGCGCAGGCGGGCAAGCCCGACGGCCACCTGATCCTGGTGACGGCGATCAACCCGACACCGGCGGGCGAGGGCAAGACGACCACCACCGTGGGTCTGGGCGATGGCCTGAACGCGATCGGCAAGAAGGCGATGATCTGCATCCGCGAGGCCTCGCTTGGCCCGAACTTCGGGATGAAGGGCGGCGCTGCGGGCGGCGGGTATGCCCAGGTCGTGCCGATGGAGGACATGAACCTTCACTTCACCGGCGACTTCCACGCGATCACCTCGGCGCACAACCTGCTGAGCGCGATGATCGACAACCACATCTACTGGGGCAACAGCCTGGAGATCGACACCCGCCGCGTCGCATGGCGCCGGGTGCTGGACATGAACGACAGGGCGCTGCGCCAGATCGCCGGTCCCCTGGGCGGCGTCGCCAACGGCTTCACGCGGGAAATGGGCTTTGACATCACGGTCGCCTCGGAGGTCATGGCGATCCTCTGCCTTGCCGATGATCTGGCCGATCTGGAAAAGCGTCTGGGCGACATGATTGTCGCCTATCGCCGCGACCGCTCGCCGGTCTATTGCCGCGACATTCAGGCCGAAGGCGCGATGGCCGTTCTGCTGAAGGACGCGATGCAGCCGAACCTGGTGCAGACGCTGGAGAATAACCCGGCCTTTGTCCACGGCGGGCCGTTCGCGAACATCGCCCACGGCTGTAACTCGGTCGTCGCCACCAAGACCGCGCTGAAACTGGCCGACTATGTGGTCACCGAAGCGGGTTTCGGCGCGGATCTGGGCGCCGAGAAATTCATGAACATCAAGTGCCGCAAGGCGGGTCTGCGCCCGTCGGCGGTGGTGATCGTCGCCACCGTGCGCGCCATGAAGATGAACGGCGGCGTGGCCAAGGCCGATCTGGGCCGTGAGAACGTGCAGGCCGTGAAGGATGGCTGCGCCAATCTGGGCCGCCACATCGAGAACATGAAGAAGTACGGGGTGCCCGCGATCGTCGGCATCAACCACTTCTCGAAACCCGGCGAAGCGGACACAGAGGCCGAGATCCAGGCGGTGAAGGACTATTGCGCCGAGCTGGGGGTCGAGGCCGTGCTGAACAAGCACTGGGCCGATGGCGGTGCGGGCATCGCCGAGTGCGCCCAGAAGGTCGTCGAACTCTGCGAAGGCGGTACGGCGAACTACCAGCCACTCTATCCCGACGAGATGGGCCTGGCCGACAAGATCAACGCGATCTGCACCGGCATCTACCGTGCCGATGGCGCAGTCATGGACAAGAAGGTTCTGGACCAACTGAAGGCCTGGGAAGAACAGGGTTACGGCCACCTGCCGGTCTGCATGGCGAAGACGCAGTACACCTTCTCGACCGACCCGACCCAGCGGGGGGCACCGACCGGGTTCGACATACCGGTCCGCGAAGTGCGCCTCAGCGCCGGGGCCGGGTTCGTCGTGGCGATCTGCGGTGAGATCATGACCATGCCCGGCCTGCCGCGCACGCCCGCCGCCGAAAGCATCAAGCTGAACGACGCGGGCGAGATCGAAGGGCTGTTCTAATTGAACGGGTGGGGTGAAACCCCACCCTGCGGCTTTGATGAATGCAGTAAAGCGTGGTTGAAAATTCGATCACGCCGTGCATTGATTGGACACCTCGACGCAGAAGGATCCAGCAGTCAACTCAATAAATCCTATTAACAGTATTAAATCCAATCATGACTTGTTGATCTTCGCTGCTGCTGATGAAGGGGTGCTGCGATGGCCGTCATTTACATCTCCTATAGAGCCCCGGATCGACCAATCGCCGACAGATTAAGCAGAATGCTAAGCGAGCGTGGTCACATCGTTCGATACGACAAAGAATTGTACACTGGTTCGGAGTGGCGTTCACAGTTGATGACGGCACTTAAGGAATCAGATGGCGTTCTGCTGATTTGGTCAAAGGAGACGGAGTCATCGCAGTATGTCCCATCTGAGGTAGGTGCCGCCCGAGCTTTGCCGAAAATGGGCCTTTTCCCGGTGATGATCGGCGACGTTGACCGCCCTTTGTTCATATCAGATGTGATGGTTGGTCGACTTGAAACGCAGTCCGATGAAGCGTTTGCAGCTCTCGCCGATCGCCTTGACGATTCTTTCGAGAAGCACTTCGAACTTGTTGATCGGCGACAACACGGAAATCCGAGGATCTTCATCAGTCACCGCCACAAGGACGAAAAAATCGTCCGCGCTTTGGCAATTTGCTTAAGGACTCGCTTCAAGCTTCAGCGGTCAGACATTAGATGTACGTCGGTTCGTCCTTATCGACTTCCAGTAGGGGAACAGACTGGTGAGAGGTTGCGAGAGGAGATCTCCACTGCGGAGGTAATTCTGGGCATCCTGACGCCTGATACTCAGGAATCGAGCTATGTGCTGTTTGAGCTGGGCTCGGCTTGGGGGCAGAAGCGTTGGACCTGCCCCCTATTGGCGCGCAGCGCAGACCAAAGTCACATTCCACATCCGATTCGTGACCTTAGTCCGCTCTCCTTGGAGAAACCTGGCGAGTGTTGGCAACTTATGGACGATCTTCTGGGATTTACGTCGCTGGAAAAGACTGAAGCTGACCAAAGCGAATTGAACGACTTAGTCAATGCGCTGGTGGACGCTGCTCGTGAGAGCTAGAGAGTTTTTTGGGTACCTAATCGAAAAGCCCTACTCCACCACCCAAAGCCGACCCTCCCACCGGAACACCCGCTCTGAAATCGGCCGAGGGTTCTGCGCCACTGCATCCCGTGCCAGCCGTCGCAGCGCATCCACGTTCTCCACGTCGCTCGCCCGCGCCACGACCAGCAACCCGCGCGACGGCGTAGTCACCACGGGCACCCCGCCAATCACCTCGGCGATCCGATCCCAGAGGTCCGGGAAGATCATCATCGCATTGTCGTAATAGCCATCCACCGACACCTGCCAGAGCCCGCCGTGGTCCGTCAGTTGCACCTGGTCCAGCAGCGGATCCATCCCGTCCTGGGCGATGCCCCAGGCCTGATCTGCGGTCAGCCCGATCTCAGTCAGGCGCGCCCGGGTCAGGGTGGCCACAGAGTTGGGGCTGTCCTCGACCATCGCGATGTGCAGACCCGGGGCAAGATCGCGGAGCAGGGGCTGGTTGTCCGGCTCTCCTTCCCCGATCATCCGGCGGATCTCCTCGATGTAGAGGTCGTCATAGATCGTCAGGCGCAGTTGCCCCGCATCGGGCACGCCGGCGGTAGACCCCATTGCCAACTGCATCGTCTGAACGAAACGGTCCACGACCGCAGCCCGCGCCGCGGGGGCCGAGGTCTCCAGCTCTTTCAACAGGTTGGTCGTATAGACGGTCATCTCCCCGCCGTCCGCGTCCGCGACCCGGATTTCTTCGGGCCCGGCCCGCTCGGCGGCGATAACGCCCGGCAGGGCTTCGAGGCGCTCGATCAGCATGGCGCTTACCGACTGCGGCTCGATGGGGTCGTCCAGCGGCCCGGCATGGGCTGGCAGCCAGAGGCCGAACATAAGGAATGCCGCAAAAAGAACGCGCATGATCATGAACACCTCCTGGCCGTAAGGACCATTCTAGGCCGCATTCAAATGCCCGGGAACCGCCAGGATGCGCAAATCAAGGCTGTTTCGCGGCCTTCGGCGGGAAAGCACTTGATCCCCGGCGCATTACTCTTACGGTTGAAAACTGGTATACCAGAGTAATGTGACCAAATAACTCACTGGACGAAATAAAATTGCGCAATAAAATTGCGTTCAGACAGACCAATACGTCCGGTTTGTGCTTTTTGCCAGCAAGGGAGGAAACCAAGATGGCACTGAAGACTACTCTTACCGCACTGGTCGGCGCAGCGGCGATGGCCGTGGCCGGGACAGCCGGCGCATGGGAGCCGACGAAGCCCGTGGAATTCGTCATCATGGCTGGCAAGGGCGGCGGCGCCGACAAGATGGCGCGTCTGATGCAGGCCATCGTCGAAGAAAACAACATGGCCAGCCAGCCGCTGGTGCCGGTCAACAAATCGGGCGGTTCGGGTGCCGAGGCTCTGGTGCACATGAAAGGCGCCAAGGACCCCGATCACGCGATCATGGTGACGCTGAACTCGTTCTTCACGACACCGCTGCGCCAGCCGGGACTGGACGTGGACATCATGCAGTTCGCCCCGATCGGGCGCATGGCCGAGGATACGTTCTGCCTCTGGGTCCACAAGGACAGCGGGATCGAAACCTTCGACCAGTTCCTGGCCACCGCCAAAGAGCGCGGCGACAAGTGGGTCATGGGCGGCACCGGCAAAAACTCGGAAGACAACATCATCACCGACTTCCTGAACAACAACTATGACCTCAGCATCAAGTACATCCCCTACAAGGGCGGCGGTGCCGTGGCCAAGGATCTGGCCGGTCAGCAGATCAACTCTTCGGTCAACAACCCGTCGGAGGCACTGGGCTTTTACGAGTCGGGCGATCTGAACAACCTGACCTGCTTCACGGACGAGCGTCTGGCGCTGTTCCCGGACGTTCCGACGCTGAAGGAACAGGGCGGCGATTTCTCCTACTTCATGCAGCGTGCCGTGGTCGGCGCGCCGGGCATGTCGGAAGAGGCGCTGGCCTACTACAACGATCTTTTCCAGAAGGTCTTCGACTCCGAGCAATGGCAGAGCTATCGCACGAAAAAGGCCCTGCTGGGTGCCAAGATCCAGGGCGCTGATCTGCGCGCCTACTGGAGCACGCAGCGTGACCGGCACGAAGGCATCCTGAAGGCCTCGGGCGCGATCAACTAAAGGGGGGAACAACCTCTCTATCCCTCCCCTTTCCGGGGAGGGCACCTGCCGCGCCTCGCTGCGCGGCAGTTTTTCAATTCAAAGGTGAGCGGGGGATCGGCGGATGCGCATCGCCGAGTTGATCATGGCGGTGGTTCTGGCGCTGCTTGCTCTGGGGATCATGTACAAAGCGGGCGAACGACCGGACTGGTCGGGGGAGGCCCGCTTCTCGAATGTCGGATTTGGCGAAAGCGGGTCGCCTGCGGGCGGCTTCTGGCCGTTCTGGATCGCGGCGATCATGTTCCTCTGCTGCATCTGGACCTTCGTGAACGGCCTGCTGCGCAACACCGGCCCGTCAAAGACAGGCGGGCCATATCTGGACCGCCACGGGATCATTGTGCTGCTGACGGTCGGGGTGCCGGTCTTTTTTCTGGTGCTGCTGACCGATTACATCTCGATGTATTTCGCGATGGCACTGTTTCTCTTTTACTACCTGCTGGTGCTGGGGCGGCACGGGATCGTGCTGTCCACCGCCATGGCGGGCGTGCTGCCGTTCTGGATGTACCTGTTTTTCGACATCACCATGACGCGAACGCTGCCGAAAGGGGTGCTGTCGATCGAGGATGGCATCTATACGCCGCTGGGCAACTTCTTCCGCCAGGCGGATGGCTGGGTCACGCCGGTCTGTTTCCTGCTGGGTGCCGTGGTTCTGGTTGGTGCGGCCATGGCCTCCCGAACCCGGAAGGAGGAGTGAGATGGAAGTTCTTGGTCTTCTTGCCGACGGCGTTCTGACGGCGCTGGAGCCTACCAATCTGCTGATCTGCTTCATCGGCGTTGTCATCGGCCTGTTCGTGGGCGCGATGCCGGGGCTGGGGTCGGTCAACGGGGTCGCGATCCTGCTGCCGACGATCTTCTTCATCAAGCAGACCACCGGGTCCGATGCCGCGCCGATGATTTTCCTCGCGGCGATCTATTACGGCGCGATGTATGGTGGGGCGATCTCGTCGATCATGCTGGGTATTCCCGGCGCTTCGACGGCGGTGGCGACGACCTTCGACGGTCGCCCTCTGGCCCTGAAGGGCAGGGCGGAGCAGGCGCTGGTCACCGCTGCAGTCGCCTCGTTCATCGGCGGCACCATCGCCAACATCTTCTTCACCGGGTTCGCGCCGCCGCTGGCCGAGGTTGCCCTGCGCTTCGGCAACCCGGAGATTTTCGCGCTGATGCTGCTGGCCTTCGCAACCTTCGTCGGGCTGGGCGGCGACGACATTCCGAAGACGATCATCTCGATTGCATTGGGCCTTCTCTGCGCCTCCATCGGCTTTGACGTGATCGAAGGCGAGCCGCGCCTGCAGTTCTTCGACCTGACCGGCTTCTCCCGTCCCATAAATTTTCTGGTGCTGGCGATCGGGGTCTACGGCGTGGGCGAGATGCTGTGGACCCTGCACACGACCCGCGGCGACAGCGAAATGTCCAAGGCCGAGGTGTCGCTTTCAAAGATCAAGACCGCCACAGGCAACACCTTCCGGGAAGGCTGGAAGGGCACGTCCATCGGCTCGTCCCTGGGTTTTTTCGTCGGCATTCTGCCCGCGGCCGGGGCGACGCCCGGCTCTCTGATGTCCTACGGCGTGGCCAAGATGACATCGTCCAAGCCCGGCGAGTTCGGCAAGGGCTCGATTGACGGCGTGGCGGCGCCGGAGGCCGCGAACAACTCTGCCTCGACCGGGGCCATGCTGCCGATGATGACGCTGGGTATTCCGGGCTCGCCGACGACGGCTGTCTTGTTGACTGGGCTGGTCCTATTGGAGTTGGAGCCCGGCCCGCGCCTCTTCGCCGATCAGCCCGACTTCGTCTGGCCGGTCATCGGGTCGTTCTATATCTCGAACGTCATCGCGGTGCTGGTGAACCTGGCGTTCATTCCATTGTTCCTCTGGATGCTCAGGATGCCGTTCACGATCCTGGCGCCGATCATCTTCGTCTTGTCGACGGCCGGGGTCTATGCGGCGACCGACTCGATGTTCGATGTCTGGCTGATGTTCTGGTTCGGCCTTGGGGCGTTCCTGCTGCGCATCCTGAACTATCCGCTGGCCCCGGCGGCGCTGGCCATCGTGCTGGGAGGCATCACCGAAGCAAAGCTGCGCCAGTCGCTGCAGTGGTCGGACGGGTCGTTCGGGATTTTCTTCAACCCGTTCTTCGACCGGGACGGCACCGGCCAGACCTATTGGATCGCGCCCGTGATCGCCTGGGTCGCGGTGGTGCTGCTGCTGCTGCCTGCCATTCAGTGGCTGAGGAAGATGATGCGCGGGCGGCAGAGGCCGTCGCACTGGCAGGGATAGTAGCAGCAGGTGCTATCGTCATAAGGCGGTGACGGCGATCTCGCCACCTAATCGGATTCGTAGCCGTCGTGCTCTGGTTCTTCGTCGAAGGCTAGCCGTCCGATATAGGACCAGTTGTGGGCGGTCTGCATCTTCTTGAACATGACGTTGGAATAGTAAAATTTGGCATCGACAGCCATTGGGGGTGTCAGCAGCTCTTCGACCGAGATGCTGTTATCGACCAACGGGTTAGGGTTCAGAATCTCCAAGACGTATTCGAAATGCTCTTTCAACGTGTTGTTTGGATCCTCAGCGCCCGCATTCGCTAAGTGCCGCTGCGCACGGTTGTAGGTCCCTTGTTTGATCTTTCCATTGACCATTGTCTTTTTCGGGCTGTCGACCATTTTCAGCCGTTCCGGATTTTTCTGTCCCCGGTTCATGGCGAGGTAGAACGAGGCAAGATCCATGCGCATTCTGATGCCCTGGGCAAAGAGATTCATCGCGCCAGCCTGATAGCAGGCGGTCACAAAGGCACAACACGTCGTGCCGCGGTTCTTGCTCATGCGCGCTTGTTCACCCTGGTCACCCAACTCGCCGCGAAAGCGGCAGGCCCATTTCAGGGCGCGGTACAGGGCGTCGTACTCAAAGGGCGGCACGTCTTCGCGCATAACGCCGGTCGAGCGGGCCCCCGCACCCATGTTGCCATACTGGGTAAGACTTTTATCGTCTTCATCGAAACGGGCCCATTCCTTGGCATAAGCGACTGCCTTGGCGCCATATGCCGGGCGTTGGCAGCGGAACACAAAGAACGACTCATCATCCGGATCATCCTCGACCAGCGCGCCAGGGGGCTGGAGCAGAATTCCGTTGGTGTCGCAGTGCGCAACGGTGTGCAGTTTGCCGTATTTGCCGTGCGACATCTGGCCGACATACATCGCTGTGTGATGGGCTCTCTTACCATCCAGGCTGCAAGAGATGACGTCGCCCAATTGTAGTCCGCTGTACTGAACTGGCATTCCAAAGATCCTCCTATGCAGCCATAGGTTAAGTCTTCAGGTGGGAGCGCACGAATTACTTTATTCTGATTGGACTTCGATGCTTTTCTTTGCTGCCGCCCAAAGCCCCAGGATATTCATCGCGACCGTCGCCCCGGCCAGCGCCGTGATATCGGCATGGTCATAGGGCGGCGACACCTCCACCACATCCGCGCCGACGATGTTCAGGCCGGTCAGCCCGGTCAGGATACGTTCCGCCCGCTGAAAACTCGGGCCGCCGCAGACCGGGGTGCCCGTCCCCGGCGCGGCCGAGGGGTCAAGGCAATCGATGTCAAAGGTTAGGTAGACCGGCCGCCCGGCCGTGACATCCTCGATCTTCGAGATGATCTCCGGCACCGGTGTTTCGATCATGTAGTCGGCGTCCAGCACGGTGAAGCCGTGCGTCTCCGGGTTGCCGGACCGGATGCCGATCTGGACCGAGTGCTCCGCGTCGATCACGCCCTCGCGGGTGCCGTGGAAGAACATCG
>JBCCMP010000036.1:0-19314 GCA_039026295.1 Pseudomonadota bacterium
CCCCTCAACGCTCGTGGTGGGGGGGGCTGTGGGGGGGCCCGGGTCGGGGCGCCCCTCGGGCCCGCGGCCGGGGGATATCCTTCACAACGCCTACGGTTACGGTCTCTTTACCGGTGGGCTGGGGGCCCATTACGGGGCAGAGAAGCTGGGGTGCACGGTTGTTCCCGTCTCGGGCGGGATGACGGGAAGACAGGTGACGCTGATCGAGGATTTCGGCGCCGCCGTGATCATGGTGACGCCGTCCTACATGCTGTCGATCCTCGACGAATATCACGCGCAGGGCCTGGACCCGAGGAAGTCGCCGCTGAATGTCGGGATCTTCGGGGCCGAGCCCTGGACCAACGCCATGCGGGCCGAGGTCGAAGAGGCCTTCGACATGCACGCCGTCGATATTTATGGCCTGTCCGAGATCATCGGCCCCGGCGTCGCCAACGAATGCGTAGAGACAAAGGATGGCCTGCACATCTGGGAGGATCATTTCTACCCCGAGATCATCGACCCGGCGACCGGCGAGGTGCTGCCGGATGGCGAAATGGGCGAACTGGTGCTGACCACTCTGTCGAAGGAAGCGATGCCGGTCATCCGCTACCGGACCCGAGATCTGACGCGGTTGTTGCCAGGCACGGCCCGGTCAATGCGCCGGATCGAGAAGATCACCGGGCGCAGCGACGACATGATGATCGTGCGCGGCGTCAACGTCTTCCCGACCCAGGTGGAAGAGCAGTTGATGAAGGTGACGGGCCTGGCCCCGCATTTTCAGATCGAGCTGACCCGCGAGGGGCGCATGGACACCATGACGGTTCTTACTGAAGCCGCTGGCGACGCCAGCGCCGCGGCGGATGCACGTGCCGCCAATGCCGCCGATCTGGCTGCCCGGATCAAGGACTCCGTTGGCGTCACCACAAGGGTTCAGGTTGCCGACCCCGGCGGTGTGGCGCGGTCGCAGGGCAAAGCGGTCCGCGTGATCGACAAGCGCAGCGGCTAAAGCGCCGCAGGGACGCCGGTCAGCAGGCCGTAGAGGTCCGAGTTCAGGGCTCTCAGCACGTTCTGGTCCCAAAAGCCCATCAGCACCGCGAACGCTGCGACGAATGTCGCGTGGACAAGCGCAAGAATGGTCAGTCCGGGGCGAAAGCCCTCCAGCACCCAGGGTATCAGGATCCAACCAAAGACATAGATCGGGATCGCGATCACCAGGTACATGTAGCCCACGATGTAGAACATGTAGGCATGGACCAGAAGCTCGGCGATGCCGGCCGCCGGCAGTGCCCCGAACGTGACCAACCGGCCCGTCAGGCCCCGACCGCCGATCGGGGACTGGCCGAACTGGCGTGCCAACGAGCCGCAGAGCCGGACATAGGCAAAGAAGCAGGACGAAATCAGGATCGGCCAGAAGACGACCGGCCAGATTGTGACGGCGTCGTGGAACCCTCGGGCCAGCATCGGTGCCTCGTCGGACAAATCAGAGAGATGCCAACCCTGAGCGATTCATCTGAAAATTTTGCAAAAAACTGGGGGTTAAGCCGCGCTCAACCATCCAGATAGGCAAACGACAGTGTCATGGTGGCTCCAATCTTGCCGCCGGGTGCGCGAAACTCAGCCCGGGTGGTCGCCATGCGCCGGCCGTTGGAGAGGGCGGTGATCTCGACCTCGACATCGCCCTCGGGCAGCGGGCGCATGAAATGGGTCGTCAGATCGACCGTCGTGCAGGGCCGGAAGGTGCCGTTCAGGGCGGCAAGGGCGACGACCGACGACGTGTCGCCCGCCGCCGCGATGGCCTGGCCGCAGACCACGCCTCCGCCCGGTCCGCCGCCCCGCGTCGTATCGCGGTTCGACGGCAGCACCAGCGAAATGCCCTGATCGCCGACGCCGGTGACCTTCAGACCCAGCGCCGTAATCCAGGGTGCAAAGACGTCGTCCAGAAATTCCTGCGCCTGTTCCGCGGTCCATTTTTCCGACATGCCAGCCCCCCGTTCTTCTGGTAGAGGGGGCAGCGTAACGTGGCACCCCGCACGAGGACAATGATACTTTGACGGCCCCGATCCCCCCCGCTTTGCAGACAATTGTCGAAGACCTGCACGGCCAGGGACGGCTGCGCGTCTGGTCGATCATCGTCTCGGCGTTTGGCGATCTTGTATGGCCACGCGCCGTGCAGTTGCCGGCGCCGGTCCTGCAGGACCTGATGGAGCGGTTGGGCGTCAAGCCGGGGGCGATGCGCACGGCGCTGTCCCGTCTGGTCGATGATGGCTGGATCGAACGGCGGCGTGAGGGGCGAAGCGCGGCGTACGGGCTGACCCCCGGTGCCGCTGCGGAAAGCGATCTGGCGGCGCGGCGCATCTATGCCCCGCTGTTGCCGGTGCATGCAGACCCGATCCGCGTCGTCGTGCTGCCAGAGGGGGCGGACGAACCAGAAGGCCTGCTGCGTGTGAGAAGGGGTGTCTATCTGGCCGAGGGGCCTTTGGATCTGCCGGGATCCGCGATGGTCATCAAAGGCGATCTGGATCAGGTTCCGGACTGGGTGCTGGAGGCCGTCGCGCCCAAAGACGTGGCAGTGGCCTTCGACGAGATCGGCAAGCTTTTTCGTCCGCTGCTGGATCATGCCCCGGCAATGGTGCCGGTGGATGCCGCGGCGGCGCGGGTGCTGCTGATCCATTACTGGCGGCGCGTCGTTTTGCGGCAACCCGGCCTGCCCGCCGTTCTGACCCCGTCAGACTGGCCGGGTGCGGGCTGCCATGAACTTGTCGCAGGGCTGTACCACGCGTTGTCGGACCGGATGGAAAGCTGGGTGCCCGGGGCACAGCGGGCACCGGGCCGCTTTCAGGCCTGAACTGGCGGGACGCGCCGGTGCCGTCCATTCGAATTTGTTACGAAAAAACGTTGCTTGTGAAAATTTCGTAACGTATAAGGAATCACACCAGCGAAAGACAGGACAGGAGTCTTGCCATGTATAGCCAGGGCCTGATCGGATCGGACCAGACGACCGAGGAAACGCCGGAGTTTCTCGCCGCCTTTCAGGCGCGGATCGATCGCGAGGAAAAGATCGAACCCAACGACCCCATGCCCGCAGGGTATCGCAAAACGCTGGTGCGGATGATGGGCCAGCATGCCCATTCCGAGATCGTGGGGATGCTGCCGGAGGGCAACTGGATCACCCGTGCGCCCTCGCTGCGCCGCAAGGCGGCGCTTTTGGCAAAGGTGCAGGATGAAGGCGGTCACGGCCTCTACATCTACTGCGCGGCCGAGACGCTGGGTGTCAGCCGCGACCAGATGGTGCAGGAGCTGATCTCGGGGAAGGCCAAATATTCATCGATCTTCAATTATCCGACGCTGAGCTGGGCCGATATCGGGGCGATCGGCTGGCTGGTCGATGGCGCGGCGATCATGAACCAGATCCCGCTTTGCCGCTGTTCCTACGGACCGTACGCCCGCGCGATGATCCGCGTCTGCAAAGAGGAAAGCTTCCACCAGCGTCAGGGTTACGAGATCATGATGACGCTGGCCAAGGGCTCGGACGAGCAGAAGGAAATGGCGCAGGACGCGCTGAACCGGTGGTGGTGGCCGTCGCTGATGATGTTCGGCCCGCACGATGCGGACAGCAGCCATTCTGACCAGTCCATGTCCTGGAAGATCAAACGTTTCACCAATGACGAACTGCGCCAGAAGTTCGTGGACGCCAGTGTCCCGCAGGCTGAATATCTGGGGCTGACACTGCCCGATCCGGATCTGATCTGGAACGAGGAAAAGGGCGGCTACGATTTCGGCGCCATCGACTGGGACGAGTTCTGGCGGGTGGTCAAGGGCGGCGGTATAATGAACGCCGACCGTCTGGCGCAGCAGCGCCGGAAATATGAAGAAGGTGCCTGGGTGCGGGAGGCCGCGCTGGCCCATGCCGCAAAGCGCCGGGCCCGTGCGGAGGCGATGAAAACGGCGGCAGAGTGATGCCGTTCGCGCAGTTCAATATCGCTCTGGCCCGCTGGGATCTGGACGATCCGCGCATGAAGGAATTCATGGACATGGTGCCGAAGATGAACGCGATTGCGGCGCGTTCGCCCGGCTATGTCTGGCGGCTGGAGGACGAGGCGGGTCCCGACGCGCCGACATTTCCGGAGGGGCGGCGAATGACATTCACGCTGTCGGTCTGGGAAAGCGTCGAAGAGCTGCGCCACTTCACCTGGAACACCCTTCACAAACGGTTCCGGCTGCGGACGGCGGAGTGGTTCGTGCCGCTCGGCCGCCCCTATCTGGCGATCTGGCCGATTGCCACGGGACACCGCCCAAACGGTGCGGAAGCGCTGGACATGCTGGACCGCCTGACGCGGCAGGGCCCTTCAAAGACGGTGTTCGGCACCGAAGCGCTGTTGGAGCCTGCATGACCATGACAACGCACCGTTCCATGCCTGTTCTGCAGGTCCGTGACACCAAAGTCGCGGAGGCGTTCTATGGCCGCGCAGGTTTCGCGAGCCATGGAATCTTTGGCGACCCGCCGGCCTTCTGCATCGTGCAGCGCGGCGACGTCACGCTGGGGCTGGACAGGTCCGAAGACGGCACCGTTCCCCTGAACCAGTGGTGGGCGGCCTATCTTTACGTCGAGGACGCCGAGGCGTTGCGGGCCGAGTTCATCGAGCAGGGGCTGGAGCCGACAGAGATGAACCGGCCCACCGAATACGGTTGCGTTGATTTCGATCTGATCGACCCGGACGGTCATCGCATCGCATTTGGCCAGTCGCTGATGCCGGACCCTGCGCCGGGGCTGAGCACTGAACGGGGGCGCGGCTGATGCATGTGGCAGAGCTGAACATCGGTAAACTGCGCTATCCGCCGGAGGATCCCCGGATGGCCGAGTTCATGAACAATCTGGCGCGCATCAACGCGATCGCCGAACGCTCGCCCGGTTTTGTCTGGCGACTGCAGGGCGAAGGCGACGGGGCGATCGACATTTTTCACCCGGATCATCCCGACACGAATGTGAACCTCAGCGTCTGGGAGACGGCGGAGGATCTGGAGCACTACGTCTTCAATACGGTCCACGTGGCATTCTACCGGCGCAAGCACGCGTGGTTTCAGATGCCGCGGACGATTGATTTCGTCATGTGGCCCGTCGAAATCGGGCACCGCCCGACCGTGATCGAAGCCTGGGACCGTCTGGAATATCTGCGCGCCCACGGATCTTCGGATCGCGCCTATGGCTGGGAAGCTCTGCCGCACCTGAAGGACTGGATGGAAAAGCGATGCGCATGAAAGCGGGCGCGACCCGGCCCGGCGGCGCTGCCATCGTCCTGCGCGCGGCATAAGGAGAGTGCGATGACCGAGATCCCCCTTTGGGAAGTCTTCATCCGCCCGCGCGACGGACTGCATCACAAGCATTGCGGGTCGGTGCATGCACCGGACGAGGTGATGGCGCTGCAGGCGGCGCGGGATGTCTACACGCGGCGGGGCGAGGGGACGTCGATCTGGGTGGTGCCGTCCTCGGCCATCACCGCCTCGGACCCGCAGAACAAGGATGAGAATTTCGAACCGGCCGCCTCGAAGATCTATCGCCACCCGACCTTTTACGAGATCCCCGACGATGTGGGGAACATGTGATGATCTCGCTGGATTTCTCGGGACAGGCGGTGCTGGTGACGGGCGGATCGAACGGGATCGGCCACGGTATCGCCAGTGCTTTTGCCGGGGCGGGCGCAGATGTGACGATCACAGGGACACGGGCTGCCGCGTCGGACTATGAGACCGATTTGAGCGCGTTCACCTATCGCCAGTTGCAGGTCGAGGATGCCGCCGCCGTCGATGCCTTCATCACGGATACCGGTGCGGTTGACGTTCTTGTCAACAATGCCGGGAACGCGGTGCGCGCGCCGGAGGGACATACGCCCGCGGGGTTCGAGCGCAACATCGACATCAACCTGAATTCGGTCTTCCGCCTGAGCCAGGGTCTGCAGAACCGCTTGGCCAAAAGGCCGGGGTCGATCGTGAACATCGCCTCGATGACCTCTTACATCGCCTCGCCGCGCGTGCCGGGTTACGGCGCGTCCAAGGCGGCGATCCTGCAGATGACGAAGTCGCTGGCCGAGCTTTACGCGCCGGAAGGCATTCGCGTGAACGCCATTGCGCCCGGCTGGATTGAAACGAACCTGACCAACCCGCTGTCCACGATCGACGAATTCAAGGCCAGGATCATCGACCGCACGCCGATGCGCCGCTGGGGCACGCCGCAGGACCTGGCGGGGACCGCGCTTTATCTGGCATCGCCCGCGCTGGCCGGTTTTGTGACCGGCGTGACCATTCCGGTTGATGGAGGGTACATTGCCTGCTGACGTTCGGCCTGCTGACGTTCGACCTGTTGACGCGCGGCCCGCTGAAATCCGGACCCTGGAGACGCCACCTGGCGACGCTCTGTTCCAGATGATGCTTCGCGTTGGCGACGACCATCTTGTCATGGGGCACCGTATTTCGGAGTGGTGCGGCCATGCGCCGATGCTGGAGGAAGATCTGGCGCTGCCGAACATCGCGCTGGACCTGATCGGTCAGGCCCGCGGGCTGCTGACCTATGCCGGAGAGCTTGAGGACAAGGGCCGCAGCGAGGATGATCTCGCCTATTTCCGCACGGACCGGCAGTACCGCAACTGCCTGCTGGTTGAACGGCCGAATGGCGATTTCGGTCAGACCATGCTGAAGACCTTATACTTCTCGGCGTTCATGGAGCCGTGGTGGCGGGCCGCGTGTGCCTCGCCCGACGAGACACTGGCCGGGATCGCGGGCAAGGCGGTGAAGGAAGCCGCCTATCACGTGCGCCATTCTGCAGAATGGGTTATCCGCCTGGGCGACGGGACCGAGGAAAGCGCGTCGCGGATGGCTGCTGCCGTGGCGGCCCTGCACGGATACACGCCGGAACTTTTCGAGGTGGATGACGTCGTCGCCTCGCTTGTCGCCAGAGGCGTTGTTCCCGACCCCGAAGCCTTGCGGGCGGATTGGCAGCGCACGATCGACGGCGTCTTTGCCGAGGCGTTGCTGGAAGTGCCGCATGTCCCCTATCCCCGCACTGGCGGACGCCAGGGGATGCACGGCGAGGAACTGGGGCACATGCTGGCCCAGATGCAGGCTCTGCCGCGCCAGATGCCGGGGCAGGCATGGTGAGCGCCGCACAGAAGATCGCGCCGGTCGAGGATATGGCATCGCGCCGGGCCTGGGACGTGGCCGCGGCCGTCCCGGACCCGGAGGTGCCGTGCGTCACCGTTGCCGATCTGGGCATCCTGCGCGAGGTCACGGTGAAGGATGGCACGGCCATCGCGAGGCTGACACCGACATATTCGGGCTGTCCCGCCGTGCTGGCCATCGAGATGGCAGTCGAGGCGGCGCTGCTTGGCGCGGGCTTCGAGGTGAAGATCGAGCGCGTGATCTCGCCCCCCTGGACGACGGACTGGATCACGCCGGAGGGACAGGAAAAGCTGCGCGCCTACGGGATCGCGCCGCCGAGCGGCGGCGAGAACTCCAAGCGGGCGCTTTTTGGCGAGACAACGGTCAGCTGCCCGCGTTGCGGCAGCATCGAGACCGAGAAGATGTCCGAATTCGGATCGACCGCCTGCAAGGCGCTTTACCGCTGCAAAAGCTGCCTGGAACCCTTCGACTATTTCAAGTGCATCTGACCGGGAGAGGGACATGAACCGCACCACTGATGCAAATGCCGTCGCCGCGGTGATGGACGCCTACGAGGCCGGAACCCGGAACCGGGACGTCGCGATGCTGAAGGGCGCATTCCACGAAAACGCGCTGATGTCAGGCTATCTGGGGCCGAACCTGCTGGTCGGCGGACCAGAGCCGTTTTACGCGCATCTCGAGGCGAACGAGGTCGAGGACAGCTACGCAGCCCGCACCGTGCACATCGACGTGAACGGTAACGCCGCCTCGGCCCGCGTGGTCGAGGACAATCTGTGGGGGATGTCCTTCGTCAATGACTTCCACCTGGTGAAGGGCGAGGACGGCTGGCAGATCGTCTCGAAACTGTTCCACCACGACGCGCCCGGAGGTTGAGATGGCCGAAGCCCGGTTTCACGATCTGACCGTCAGCACCGTCACGCAGGAAGGCCGGGATGGGGTCTGCCTGACACTGGATGTTCCGGCGGCGCTGGAGGGTGATTTTGATTTTGAGCCAGGCCAGTATCTGACCCTGCGCGCGGATGTGGGCGGCGCGGATATCCGCCGTCCCTATTCGATCTGTTCCGCGCCGGGCGGGGCGTTGCAGGTCGGGATCAAACGGGTCGAGGACGGGCGGTTTTCGACCTACGCCAGCGGGCTCTCGGGCGGGGAGACCCTGCAGGTCATGCCGCCGGATGGCCGGTTCACAGCACCGATCGGCGGCGCGGTGAGGTATCTGCTGATAGCTGCCGGGTCCGGGATCACGCCGATGCTGGCCATTGCCGAGGCGGCGCTGGCAGGCCACCCCGAGGCAGAAGTCACGCTGGTCTACGGTAACCGCGATACGGGCGCGATCATGTTCATGGACCGGTTGTCCGATCTGAAGGACCGCCATCTGGGCCGGTTCCGGGTCGTGCATCTGCTCAGCCGCGAGGCGCAGGATGTCGATCTTTTCAACGGTCGGATCGATCCCGGCAAGCTGGACGAACTGGCCAGGGCCGGCCTGATCGCACCGGCAGAGATGGACGGGATCTTCCTGTGCGGTCCGGGGACCATGATCGATGCGGCCGAACTGTCCTTCGGCATGATGGGTGTGCCCGCGGAACGGATTCATGCGGAGCGGTTCCTGCCCGCCGACGGTCAGGCCCCGCGTGCGGTCTCGGCCGAGGTGCGCGATGCCGTGGCCGAGGGGGTCGAGGTCGAGACAATCCTTGATGGCTCGCGCAAGAGTTTCCGCATCAGCGACCCCGAAGAACTGGTTCTGACCGCGGCCCAGGCGGCCGGGGTGGAACTGCCCTATGCCTGCGCCAACGGCATGTGCTGCACGTGCCGCTGCAAGGTGACCGAAGGCTCGGCCGAAATGGTCGTCAACTACTCGCTGGAGCCGTGGGAGGAAGAGGCGGGATATACGTTGGCCTGCCAGGCCCGGGCGACCAGCGCGAAGCTGGTGCTGGATTTCGACGCGGTCTAGCACACGCGCAGCGCCTCACAATTTCTTTGCTTGCGGTTTGCGTCCGCCTTTGGTCCTTTGGCGCTGACGGGCAGCCTTGCGATGCGAGACCCGGACGACCGGGCAGAGGAGCGCAAGGTGACGACAGCGGCAGATTTCGGTGCGTTCGATCGCGAGGTAATCGTCTTTGGCGGGGCGGTCTCGAACGCACATGCACTGAAGGCGCTTCTGGAGGTTGCCGGAGGCTCGCCCATGATCTCGACCGGTGATGCGGTTGCCTATTGCGGCGATCCGGCGGGTGCCGTTGATCTGCACCGCCGTCACGGCATCCCCACGATCAAGGGAAATTGCGAGGAAAGCCTGGCCGCCGGGGCAGGGGACTGCGGGTGCGGATTCTCGCCCGGATCGGTCTGCGATCTCTTGTCGGTGGCCTGGTATGCCCATGCGGACAAGGCGATGACGGCGGAGGATCGCAATTGGATGGCAGGCCTGCCGTCCTTTGCCACCTTTCAGGCATTCGGCCGCCGCTGGGGTGTGCTGCATGGCGGCGCCACAGAGACCGCCCGGTTTTTGTGGCCGACCAGTACCGAGGCGGCGTTCGCCGAAGAGATCGCGGCGTTGGAGGCGGTGACCGGGCCGCTAGACGCCGTGCTGTCCGGGCATTGCGGGTTGCCGTTTCAAAGGCAGGTGGCCGGGCGGCTGTGGTTGAATTCCGGCGCATTGGGGATGCCGCCGAACGATGGCGATCCGCGCACCAGTTACGCTGTGATCGGGCCTGATGGCCCCCGGATCGAGCGGCTGGCCTATGATCATGCCGGGGCCGCTGCGACCATGCGTGAGGCCGGGCTGGTGCAGGGCTATCACCAGACGCTGGAGACCGGTTGGTGGCCAAGCGAGGACGTTCTGCCACCAGAACTGCGCCGGGTTGCAGAGCCTGCGTGAGGGCTTGAGCCCAAGATCTCCATATGGTTGCTTGGTCGGGCGCAGTGTTTTCCTCGTGGCGACACGTGTTTGCCGGGCCCGGACCCAATGTGCGTAGCACCGCCGGGCAGAGCCCGGCTGCCCCATGGGCAGGCTCTGCCCTGTGTAACGCTGGCCGCCGAGTTTGGTTCTTAGTTGCTCGTCGATCCAAGGCATGCACGATTGCCAGAATGCTAGAAATCTCTGGAGGCTCCCATGACGTGGATCGCGACCGTTCCTGTGGACGAGGCCAATGGCCGCTTGAAAACACTCTATGACCGGGTCAAGGGGCCGGATGGGGCGGTCGACAACATCATGATGGCCCATTCGCTGCGCCCCCATTCGATGGAGGGGCACATGGCGCTTTACAAATACGTGCTCCATCATTCCGGGAATGCCGTGCCGAAATGGTTTCTGGAGGTGCTGGGGGTTTGGGTCAGCCTGTTGAACCGGTGCGCGTACTGCGTCGAGCATCACTTCGCCGGGCTGTCCCGACTGTTGGCGGACGACCGGCGGGCCGGGGCGATGCGCGCGGCGCTGGAGGCGGGCGAGACCGGGGCCGACGTGTTCTCGCCGCCGCAGCAGGCCGCGCTGGTCTATGCGCGGGCGTTGACAGCCGATCCCGGCGGGATGATCGAGGACATGGTGGCCGACCTGCGTGCGGCCGGGTGGTCGGATGGGGAGATCCTGGAGATCAATCAGGTGACGGCGTATTTCGCCTTCGCCAATCGGACCGTACTGGGGCTGGGTGTTTCCATCGATGGCGAGGTGCTGGGCCTGTCGCCGAATGACAGCGACGATCCGGGGAACTGGTCGCATAGCTGAACGGCAGCGGTGCGGCTTGCGCCCTGTGTCTGATGGTATCTCGTTCGGGAAGTGGCCGCGTCGGCCAATCGTTGATCCGGTTGGGTGTTTAGCCCGGGATCGATAAAGCGAGCACTGCGCAGCCCCGCCGGGCGCCGGAATGGACCCGGTGCCCTTGCCTTCGGTTCTTGGGGGCTCTCACCCCCGGCGGCAGCCTCAGGCGGTGGTCAACCAGCCTTCTTCGGCGAACCGCTCGTCCGGACCTCGCCCCGACCACGGGGCTTGACGCGTGCGGGAGGAGATAGGTCCGGTCCGTTAAATTTGTGTAAATTTGTCAGGGTGTTGCGCGGTTTGGAAGGGGGAGCGCGCGGTAGGCCGATCACGCGTCATCCCTGCGCGGACAGGGGGCTGGTTGCGAGTGGTGCCGGGCGCAAAGAGATCCCGGTATTCGCCGATCTTGCTGGCCGGTAGGCGCTTCAGATCACTTCGTCCGTGCGGTCGTCGGTCTCGCCATACCGCTTCAGCGTGGCCGGGCGCGTGCCTTCGTAGGCCGCGGTAATATTCGGGGCGATCTTGGCGTTTTCCCGCTCGAACAGGCAGTTCCCCTGCAGGTCAGATGCCACGATGAACGGCCCCATGCTGGCGCATTTCAGAACCCACATGGCCTGCGCCATGCCGAGTTCCTCGTTCCAGTGCACGGCCTCGACGTTTTCGACCCCGCGTCCCAACAGCGCGCCGGTGCCGTATCCGACCGTGGTCAGGTAGATCGCACCGTTCGGGACGAAATGTTCCTTGTAGGTCTCTGGCGACATGCCGCCCTTTCCGACGATCAGCTTGGCACCGGATTTGTCGAACCACTCGCCGATCCATTTGGCGAAGCGGAAGCTGGCGGTGGCCGTGACCGCGCCCATGGTGAAGCTGCCATCGGAGTTGATGGTGGCCGCGGGCGAGCAGTGGAAGTTCGCCGCTGACTGGGCGGGCAGTTCCATCGGGATGTTCGCCTGATCTTCGAGGGCGCGCATGTAGACCCCCTCTCGCGCCGTATACATCAGGCCGTTGAGGTAGACGATGTCGCCGAGGCGGAGTTTGGCCAGTGCCTCGGGCGTCGGAGTGGTGGAGAGCTGGATTTTGCGCGGGCTCATGTGGCGGCCTTCCTCATGGTCCTCTCCAGATCGAGGTCGGACGGATGATAGCGATGGCGCCCGGTATCGGACGGAGTCTGGATCTTCAGCGCCCAGATCCGGCGCACATCGGCGGGCCCGAGGCCGGGATTATCCTTCAGGAAATCGCGGGTGTACTGGTTGAACTGGTTATGGTCGCGGATCGTGGTGCCGGGGCCTTTGGCTTTTCCGGCGGCCTTGATCTGCCCGTAGGCCGTCACCGCATCCGCGAGCGTCTTGCCGGTATTGGTCCGCATCCAGTCCATGAAGGCGATGTTGAAGGAAAACCCCGCGCCGAGGCGTGACTTGAAATAGCGCCGGACGTTCTGGGTGTTCTTGTAGTTGTCGGTGATGACGGTCTCGTCCGCCAGATCGGCGCTGTGCCAGTCGAAGGTCGAACGGGGTTTCGGCTGTTTGGGTGTCTGTTGGTCCCGCTCGCCGGTGTCAAGGAAATGGGCGATCCGGTCGAGCAGTTCGAACTTTCCGCCGCCGATCTTCACACCTAGGCTGCGCGCGTGGTCCACCAGTTCGGCCTTCCGCCAATACCAGCGTCGAAGTTCCGCGCCGTCGCGAATGCTGTCTATGGCGGGGCGGAGGCCGGTATCGGTCATGCGTCCGCCGCATCCTGCGCAACTGCCGCGGCTTCGTCAGGGTGTTCAGCGCGCAGCTCCTCCCGCACCTGGGTGAGGATCTTGCCGAGGAGGTTCTGCCCGGGCCAGAGGTCTTCCGGGGTCTCCCGCGCCTTGGCCTCGTCCAGGCCGATTCCCCAAATGGTGTCGAGGGGGCTCGCCTCGACCAGCAGGCGATCGCCGGTCTGGAACAGCTTGCGCCGCAGCCCCTTATTCTGCCCGAACTTGGCGCGGTTGGCGTGCAGGACGATGTCTTCCTTGTGCCGGTCCCATTTCGCGCCATCGAAGCCTTTGACCTTGCGCCCCAGCGCCTTCTGTTTGCGCGCGTCCGAGGTCGCGAGGATCTGTTCGGCGATGTTGTCATCGCCGAAGATCTTGGCTTTGCCATACATCATCGCCTGCTCGGCGGTGTTGAAGTCGACCCCGTCCATCGTGAAACGCGCCCGCTGCCATTGGCTGAACGGGCCGCTCCAGAAGAAGACGTATTGGGGAGTGAGGTTCATATTTGTCGTTGCGTTTCTCGTATGCACGGTAAACTGATCACGCGGATTTCAATATCCACTCGGACTTGGTCCCATATGCGTCTCCGCCATAGGCTCTGATTGGTCCTTCGAAACCATGTCGATCTACGTTTGAGCACACAGAAACAAGCCAATTCGCAACTTCATCGACCAAGACATCACCGACTTCAAAACTTTCGTCGAAAGAGTCTAAAAACGGAAGCTCCAGCGGCGGTTTTCCAAGAGCATTTCGGGGTACTTCGAACAAGGTACGGTGCTGTTCTACGGCTTTGTTTAGGGCATATAGATCGGGACCGCCTAAGTGAGCCATGACAGTGAAGCTACCGTCGGGATCTTGGCCGGTATGGATGCCGATGCCGATGTCTACGGTTTTCGCAGGAAGGTGTTCCATCAAGGTAGAGAATTTGATCACTAACTCTTCTCTCTTTGACGCCAGAGCTGACTTCAACGCCGAACAATAGTCTTCTTCGTCCATGCCGTCACTCCGCCGCCACCTGCATCTCTTCCCACCCGACGGTCTCGCGCCGCTGATAGGGGGTGAACCAGTCGGGGTCGGTGCGGTGTTCGACACGGCCGTCGGCCCAGACCCGTGCCACGGCCCGGCGCGATGACAGACAAAAGGCGTGCACGCTCATCGGCATGCCACCGGTGTGGCAATAGCCGACCTCGATGTGGCAGTCGATGACCATGGATTTGCCGACGAAACCCATGGCGCCCATGCCGATGGAGTTGCCGAGGTCCTTGAACTCGGCTTCCAGTTCGGCGATGCGCGGGTCTGGGTTCACGTCGCCGACGGTGCGCAGGCAGGCCGCGCGTTTGCCCAGAACCATGCAGATGTCTTTCGAGCCGCCAAGGCCGATGCCGATGATCGCGGGCTGGCAGGCGAGGCCCCGTTTCCCGAACGCCACCAGCGAGTCCAGATAGAAGCGCTTGATCCCCTCGATTCCGTCGGATGGGAACAGCATGCGGTAATCGGTGCCGAAGAGACCGCCCTTGTGGACGGTGATCAGGTCGATCCATTCGCCATCGGGGGCGGGCTCGAACCCGTATTCGATTTCCGGCGCGCCGATGCCAACATTGTTGTCATGGTCGGTGCGCCACAGCGGGTGCACGCGGTTGGGACGAAGCGGGACACCGTTGGTCGAATTGGCGGTGGCGCGGCGCAGCGCCTCCTCCAGCGCAATGGGGCCGCCTTCGATCTGCGCCGTGTTCGACATCTTGACGAACCAGCGGGGGCAGCCGGTGTCGCCGCACATGGCACGGCGGTCTTCCCTGGCGGCCTCGTAATTCTCCAGCATGGCCTGAAGAACGAAGGACGACAGATCGCCGTCTTCGACATGGGCCGCCTGTTTCAGCCCGTCGAGGTAATCCTGCGGGATCTCGATGGCGGCCTTGTCCATCAGGGTTTCGGCTGTGGTCTGGATCAGATTGATCGGGATCATCGCTCAGCGTTCCGGTTTGCGCCCGATCGGAATTACGGCATGGGCGATATCGGCGATGTCCGACACTCGGCAAGCCGAGGCTGGATCGACGACGTTGGGGAAATTTGCCCCGGCGATGCGGCCTGAAGCAAGCAGAACCTTCAGAATGTGTCTCAGGATCCTGTGATGCGCGCCAATTCCTTTCGCGGTTGCCCCGGTCACGGAGCGACGAGGAGGCGGCCCAGCACCTCAACCCGGCTTTCCGTGTGCCGGATAAGGAAGACTTCGCCAGAGCTGATGGCACGTCCCGTCAGGGCGGTGATATTCACCTGATGGGTGACCAGCATCACCCTCCGGTCCGGCGGAAGGTCCGCCAGAAAGGCGCGCAAGGCGTCAGTCTGCGCCGTGGCCGTGGAGCGGTCTTCAAAGAACGAGTCCAGCACCGGGTCCTCGACAACCGGGCCGAGAGCGAGAAGGTCGGCCGTGTCCTTGCAGCGGCACCACTGGCTGGTGCGGACCGCGTCAAAACCGGCACCAAGGCTGCGCAATTTCTCGCCCGTGGCCGCTGCCTGCGTGCGGCCGCGATCATCGAGGTTTCGCTGCGTCCGGCAGTCGCGGACCTGAAACCCGGCAGGATCGCCGGTGCCCGGGGCAAGCGCGTGGCGCATGATCGCGTGGACGCCCGGATGTTGCAAAAGGCGGCGCAGATCAGGATCTGCGCGCTCTGCCGAGGCAGAGGCTGGAATCTTCAGCGCCAAGGCGATGGTCAGGACGAGGGATAGGGCAAGGGCGGTCAGAAAGCGGATCATCGCTGTTTCCTGCTGCGGTCCGCCGAGGAATTAGAGCCCCCTCAGGCCCTGGCCAGCGGCATCGTCGCGCAGCGGAACGACCCGTTCAGGGCGTTGGGGCCGGAGAAGTCGACTGGCACGATGTTCAGCCCATCGGCGCGCAATGCTTCGATGATCCGCGGGAAACCTGCGTGCACGACAACGGTTTCGGGGTTGATGACGAAGACGTTCGTGGCCATTGCAACGGCTTCGTCGGCGGTGACCTCGATCAGCCGGAACCGGTCTTTCAGCACTGTCAGGTCCCTGCCCGGGAACGGGTCCGTGTGGATCAGCGCCCGCCGCCCCGGCAGGATGGTCATGCGGGTATCCAGATGCATGACGGTCGGCCCCAACGCGATCGGGTGGACACTCGCGTGGCTGCCCAGTTCCTCGGCGGCCTCGGGGTCGGTGCGGGTGCCCAGGCCGACAAAGACAACGTCGCCGTCGGGCATGACATCGCCGCCCTCGATGCGGCCGGCAGTGATCTCGACCATGTGCGGCGCAAGGGCAGGCAGGCTGGTGCGCAGCACATCGATCTCGCCATCCCTTTCCGGCAACTCGCGCCGTCGCGAGAAGAAGAGCTTGTCGCCGACCACGAATCCGGTGTCGCGGGTGTACATCTGCCAGGGATGGGCGTCGGAGTGGTCGATGAAGTGCAGCCGAACGCCGTGGTTCGCCAGCACGGCGTGAAAATGATCCTGCTGCGCCACTACGTCCGCCGGGTTCCACGGGCGCATCGGGAAGGTTTCGAATTCCGGATGGTCTGACCGGTAGGTCTCGCAGGGCGGCACGGCCGTGCCCCGGCAGATGCAGAGATCGGTGAGGGAGGAGGTCTCGTCGCGGATGTTCAGCATGGCCTGACTATGCGGGCGGCATGTCAGGTGGTCAAACCTTCAGCGTTTTTAGACCTGTTGCAGCAGACGTTTGCCATTGCGCGCGTGTCGGTCGCAAAGCTGCCGCTGGCGTTTGCCGGGCGGTATCGGCCGGGCCGCATGAGCGCGTGCATCGCTGACCATCAGCTCCGGAAAGATTGCGAGGATCTCGTCCTGCGCCGCGGCACCCATGGACTGCAGCGCCTGCGGTCCGGGCAACAGGCTTTCAGAGGGTGCACCGTTGGCCATGACAATCTGGTGCCGGTCTAAAAGCAGATGATAATAGGTGATGTCTGCGCGGCCCAGAACAATGTCGATGCCGTCGATCACGATCAGCCGTTTCGCCGGGACCAGGACTTCTGCGTCCCCGAACATCCGCACCGCGATGCGCGAACGGATCAGCATGCGGTGCTGTTGCGAGACATAGAGATCGTGCAGCGGCACGCCATCGCCAAGAGCGCCTCTGCTGATGCGCACCGGCGCAAGTTTTTCGGTTACCCTTACCTTGCTGCTGCCGATCCAGCGTATGGGCTGGGGGCCGTCGTCCAGGGTGGTGACCAGGTCGCCCGCTGCAAGATCCTCGATCCGCCTTGGCCCTGCCTGGGTGTCGATCAGCGGGCCCGCCGCGTAGCAGATGAAGCTCTGAAACGCGTTCTGATAGATACCGGTAAAGTTGGAATTGATCGAGGTGACGTTGATCGACTGGATCGGCAGGTTATTCGTGCCGTTCAGGTCAGTTCCGGCGAAGTTCGAATTGGTCAGGAACAGATTGCCGTTGGTGTCCTGATACATCACCGCATTGTTAAAATTCTGCGTCGACCCGTTGCTGTAGGTGACCGTCAGGCTGACCACGGCCAGCGAATCGACGAACGCCGTCTCTGGACCGCCACCGACATCGTAGCTGATGGTTTCTGTTCCGCCCCCATTGTCGGTCCATATCGACCCACTGCCGTTGGTGTCGTCGTAGGTGACGCCGAAGATCTGGTCCGACAGCGGGCTGCCGGCGGACCCGAATGTGTTCTGATAGATCGCCGTGTTTTCGACGGTGAGTGTTGCCTCGTTCGTGTCCGCATCCGCGAAGTTTCCGAGGTAAATGGCATCAGAGGTGGACAGAACCATGGACGCCTCGACCTGCAACCTTTGGCAGGCGGTCTAGGCTGTTATGGTGAATCGAGGCTTTACGGGACTGGGAACCTGTGAGGGCCTGCCCGATGGTGATCAGGCAAGCCCGGTGCCGTGTTGGCACTAATGTCGCCTTTTAAGCCAGGCGAGATGTGCCGCGAAACGTGCTTTTCCGGGATCCGATCGAAGCCAGCCAGTTGAAAAGCGTTGCGAACGCGGCGCGGAACGCCTGCGACCGCAGCCTGCTGCCGCGTGCGACGGCCCGATTGATGTCGGCGTCGGTCGGGATCCGCTGGGTGATTTGGGTGTTCATGGTCACGTCTCCTTCGACTGGGTACGATGTGTTCGTCTGCTGAGGATGAATATACACCGTGATTGAGATATGATAATGATACGCGATGTCAGATCACTCGTGATTTTTAGTCATTAATAATGGGAGCGCTGGAGTGAGCACCGACAGCGACATGCACGTCTTCGCCAGCGTGGTCTCAGCGGGCAGTTTTGCAGGGGCGGCGAAAGCCTTGAGCATGACCCCTTCCGGCGTCAGCCGCCGGATCGGGCGGCTGGAAGAGCGCCTCGGCGTGCGCCTGTTGCACCGCACGACCCGGCAGCTGAGCAAGACCGATGCCGGCGATCGCTATCACCAGCGCGCCAAGCAGATCCTGTCCGATATCGAGGATGCGGAGCGGGAGGCGTCGGAGCTGCAGGGCGCGCCGCGCGGTCGGCTGCGGATCACGGCGGGCATGACCTATGGGTTTCACCGGCTGATGCCCCTGGTGCCCGATTTTTTGATGGAATACCCGGAGGTGGAGATCGAACTGATCCTGCTGGACCGCATGGTCGATCTGGTGGGTGAAGGCTTCGACATCGCCTTTCGCACCGGCGTCGCGGCGGACAGTTCGCTGATGGCACGTCGACTGCCGGATACCGAGTTCGTCACCTGCGCCTCGCCTGAATATCTGCGCCTGAATGGAACGCCAAAGACGCCCAGTGATCTCAAGGACCACAACTGCCTGGTGCATCTGCTGACCGCGCGCCGTCTGGACCGTTGGCAGTTCAAAGGGCCCGGGGGGATGGTGACTGTCGAGGTCTCCGGCACCATGTCGTCGAGCAATCCGGACATGCTTATGCGGTCGGCCATCCGGAACCTTGGCATCGTTCACCTCAGCCGCATCCCGGCCGAAAACGCCCTGGCCGATGGCCGCCTTGTGCCGATCCTGACCGATTATGAAGGTGAGGACGTGCTGCCCGTGCGGATGCTATATCCGTCCTCACGCCAGCTCTCCCCGGCGGTGCGCGCGTTCATCGACTTCACGGTGGACCATTGGGGGGAGACGGATTGAGGGGGGGTGACGCTGTAGGCATCCGGCCCGGCATCAAGGGCTGGAGGGCCGCCTCTCACACATTGGCGATGCCAATGTGTTGACGGCGTCAGCACACTGCGAGGCAGTGTGCGAGAGCCGGGCCTCGCCTGACCCCTTGGCTGGCAGCACACGAAGATGTGCGGGAAGCGCCCCCCGGTCGGGCGACTTGGCGAGCGTTCGCGCGGAGTTCAGGTGTGGAGGGGTGTGGTCGGCATAAAGCGCCGTAGCCCGAAGGTGGATCGCCCGCCCGCGGTCGGGCGTGGTCCTTTGTTTGGGATGCATAGTTTAAAAATAAATTTGAGATTTTCGATGAATAAATTATATTAAACTTCAGTTTCAATAAAAATTAAAATACAATTAGGCATAAAAAATGAAAAAAAAGATAGTAGATATCTCTGAAATCCCGAAGTTTTTTCCAACGCACTTACATGAACCGGCTTTTTGGGAAGCGCTTGGAAGAGCTGTCGCAACTTTTGGATTTTTAGAAGAAGTACTGGGTAAGGCAATCTTCGCCTTATCCGGTACAAAAGAGTATTCCGAGGAAGAGATCGACGAGGC
>JBCCMP010000037.1:0-18969 GCA_039026295.1 Pseudomonadota bacterium
AATAAAGCGACCGTTCTGTCCTCAGTGGCAGAACTCGATTGCCTCCCTGGAAATACTCGGTGCATGTCTGCCCTTCTGACTGACCATTCCGACCGCCGCGGCACCACGAATCAACCGAGACCCGAGCGCCAAAATCATACGCACATCAGAGTGAAATCTCGCTTTCGTCAGTCTTTCAACGTCGTTTTTTTGACGATGCAGGGGAAGCGGAATTTTAGTTCCGCTTGGCTTTTCAGATGCTTGGCGCAGTGGCTGTCGCTGAACTTCCCGGGATGGCGGCAAAAATGTAAAGCAAATTGAACACTTGATTATGTCAATCATAAATGACAATTATAGTTCCATGGCATCTCCAGCATCTCGACTTCGGTTCGGCTGGAATGCCGTTCACTCCCGGCCTTTTGCTCAACGGGCGAAGGCCGAGGGCCGCTAAAACTGCAAGAGGGCTAGGGAGGCTATCCATGTCCGACCACGATCCAGATAAAGTTTGGCCAACCGGCCTGACGCTGAGGGAAGCCGAGGAGGTGCACAGCTACCTCATCGATGGCACTCGCGTCTTCGGACTTCTCGCGCTGCTGGCGCACATCCTTGTCGCGTTTTCAACGCCTTGGCTGGGCTAGGGGGTAGGTTATGAACAATTCAAAGATCTGGCTGGTCGTTAAGCCAACCGTCGGTGTTCCGATCTTCCTGGGCGCTGTTGCCGTTGGATCCTTCGCGGTGCACGTTGCCGTTCTTTCCAGCACGGGCTGGGTGTCCGACTTCCTGAAAGGGGAGGAAATGGGCAGCTCGCAATCTGCGGCGCTGGACACGAACGTGAAGACCGCGTCGGCTGATGCAAACGCAGTCCGCTTCTACACCGTGTCTTCAGAAGACTCGGTGACCGGCGCGGAAGAGATGGTGGTCGTTCTGCCGGATGGCAGGATGGGCAAAGCCGTATTCTCAAAACCAGTCGCGATGGCGTCAGACGGGGCGATACCGCCAGCCGAATGACGCGGGTCGGCCCCAAGGGTCGCTCACGATGATGGGAAGCATCGGCACCTGCGCAATGTGATCCCTCTCCACCAAGACGGCAGGGCGTTCAGCCCTGCCACACCAGAAAGCTTCCAGGCAGGAGGCAGAGTCCCAGGAGGCAGTGTCCAATGCTGAACTACAGGGACTTCGCACTCCGTAATCTTTCGCGTCTGGGCCCGCGCTACCTGCCGTTTGCGGATGTGGCAACGGACGAGATTCCGCTGTCGCGCCTTTTGCGGCTCTCTCTCTTTCAAGTCACCGTTGGGATGGCCCTGGTGCTGCTGGTCGGCACGCTGAACCGGGTGATGATCGTCGAGCTGAATGTGCCTGCCTCTCTGGTGGCGATCATGATCTCGCTCCCCCTGGTCTTCGCGCCGTTCCGGGCGCTTATCGGATACAAGTCCGACACCCACAAATCGGCATTTGGCTGGCGTCGTGTGCCATTCATCTGGAAGGGCACGCTTCTGCAGTTCGGTGGGTTCGCGGTTATGCCGTTCGCTTTGCTGGTGCTGTCCGGCTACGGCGAATCCTACGATGCGCCTCTTTGGGTAGGTCATGGCTCGGCCGCGCTGGCCTTCCTGCTGGTCGGGGCTGGCCTGCATATGGTTCAGACGGTGGGTCTGGCTTTGGCCACAGACCTTGTCCCTCAGGAGGATCAGCCCAAGGTGGTCGGCCTGATGTATGTCATGCTGCTGGTCGGAATGATCATCAGCGCGCTTATCTTCGGCTGGTTGCTGAGCGACTACACCCCGGGCCGGCTGATCCAGGTGATCCAGGGCGCAGCTCTTGTGACGATCGTCCTGAATCTGGTGGCCTTGTGGAAACAGGAAGGCCGCGACCGCGAGCGGGCAAACTCGACCGAACCAAGCCCACGCTTCTGGGACGAGTGGAAGAAGCTGATCAGCGGGGTGGGGGCGACCCGCCTTCTGATCGTGATCGCGCTCGGCACCATGGGATTTGGCATGGCCGATGTCCTGCTGGAGCCTTACGGCGGGCATGTCCTTCACCTGACCGTCGCAGAGACGACGCGCCTGACGGCGGTCTTGGCAGCAGGCGGCCTGGTCGGGTTCGCGTTGGCCAGCCGTGTCCTGGGGCGCGGGATGGACCCTGTTCAGGTTGCGCTATACGGCGCTCTCGCCGGTGTCCCGGCCTTTGGCGCTATCGTCATCGCCGCGCCCGGACAGGCCCCCTGGCTTTTTGTGCTGGGCATTCTGGTCGTCGGTTTCGGGGCGGGTCTTTTCGGTCACGGCACCTTGACGGCGACGATGCGGCGTGCCCCCAAGGCTCAGGTCGGCCTCGCACTTGGCGCATGGGGTGCTGTACAGGCGACCGCGGCAGGCGTTGCCATAGCGATCGGCGGCGGTATCAGGGACATCGTAATCGCGTTGCCAGGTGGAACGAATGCTGAAGCGCCCTATGTGGCGGTGTTCGGGATGGAGATGGCCCTGCTGATCCTGGCCGTTGTTGCCGTCGTTCCGTTGAGGCGGGCCATGGCGCGGACCAAGGATGCTGCGGACCGGCTCCGGGACACGGACACGGACGCGAGGCAGCATGACAACACTCGTCACCAGGCTCTACAAGGATAAGCGGACAGCAAGCGATGTCGCGCAGTCCTTGATGGACCACTCTTTCAGACCCGCCATGCTCGATGTGATCAGCGCCGGCGGAGATATCCAAAACCAGTTGAAAGCGGCTCAGGTCCCATCGGCGCTGATGGAAGACTATGCGTCGGGGCTGCAGGGTGGAAATGCTTTGCTTGTTGTGCGCGCGCCATTCGGCAATGGACGGTCCGCGACGCGCATCGTTGACGAGACTGACGCACTTGCAGGTGATACGAGGTACGTCCGAAAAGACGTGTCCCTGCGCCATCGCAACTCGATCCTCACCGACCACCCACGGTTCATGTCGAGGTGAATGTACCCCGGCCTGCCGCGTCAGTGTTCCTTGATTGCTGTGAGACCTGGCAAGCAGCGCCCAAGAAGAACACGCTAGGCCGCTTGCACGTCTCTTAAGCGGAACGAAGAGCAGAGCGAGCTGACCCATCCATTATCTGCTCGGACAAACACACCGCCGCCTAAAGCTCGCGCACAGCTCTTCGGTGGGTCACCGCCCCATGGCGCGCATCAGTCTTCGAACATGAATGCTGCTGTGGTCGCTGACAATCCAGCGGGCAGCGCTTGGCTGATGTCGCGCTGTTTGTGGCCGATGCCCCGAAGCACCACCTCTTTCACCTGCACCCCTGCTGCTTCCAGCGCACCAACCGATTGTCGATAGGACGTGAAGACCACGCCCGCCAAACCCGAGCCCTTGCCCCCCTTGAACGGGACGCGAGGGTCGTCGGTCCCGTGAATGACCAACGCGCGTGATGGCATCTTGGGACTGCAGGTACCCACCATCTTCGCGCCGGCCGTGATGACTGCGGATGCAATGCGGCGCGCGCCACCGCAGAGATAACGGTAGACCATCATGCCACCGTTCGAGTGACCGATCATGTGTACAGAGCCTGCGACGCCTTCACTACGAAGGGTATCGATCACTCCGGTGATGTAGCCGACGTCATCCATGCCTTTGCGCCGTGCAGGGCCGCAGCAACCACCGGCATTCCATGTCCGGGCAAAGTTACCGCGCAGGCCACTGCCAGTGCCCTGCAGATAGGCAATCCTGAAACCCCGTCGCCTGGCTTCATCCTCAATCTTCAGGGCACCACGGTACTGATTTGCGCTGCCGAATCCCCCGTGCAGCGCCAGAAGGAGCGGCGCGCGACCGCTTGTTCCGGGCGGCTCGAAAAGCAGAAAGCTGCGGGCACCAAGCTGGCGTTCCGACAGATCTGCCTGCGCGCCGCCTGCAATTGCCAGCATGATCAGTGTCATGCAGATCAGGCGGCGCATGGGGTGGGTTCCTTCCGGTCTGCGGCAGTGCGATGTCCGTCATACGTCGCAGTCGTCGCCATCCGGCGAAGCGGTGCCGGGTCACGCCGCAAAAAAAAGGGCGCCGGGTGGCCCCGACGCCCATTTTCGAATGTGGCTGTTAGCGATCAGGCCGTAAGCAGGCCCATTCCTTCTGCCTCTTCCCAGATCGACGCAAAGACCTTCTTGGCCTTGCCGCGCAGTTTCACCTTTTGTGCGGCTTCCAGGTTTGCCATCATGCCGTCACCCTTGACGACAATCAGGCCGACCATGCCCGTGGAGAAGTGCGGCGTGCACTTGTAGCCATAGAACCCTGGCGCATCGAGCGTCAGCTTGAACTCTTTGTTGATCTTGCTCTTCCAGGCTTCGGCGCCTTCCGGGATCATGTCTTTGATCGACTCGGTGTTGTGGCCCTTGTCCGTCGGCTCGAAAACGATCTCTGTGCCCGCGTCGACCACGGTGATGATCGGCTTGTAGATCATGCGGCGCTTTTTGTCGTCCGGGTCCTTGTTGTACATCTGCACAACGTGACCGTCAGCGAACGCAGGCATGGCGTGCGCGGCGATCAGCGCACTGGTCGAGATCATCAGTGTTCTTCTGGTAATCATTAGCGTTTCTTCCTCGTCCTACAGTTAGTGAGTTCGGTTGCTCAGTTGCTCTCGGCATGACACCTTAAACGTGGTGCAGGCTGACACGGCGTCAAACGCCTAGTCGTGCCTGTCATGCATCAAAACGCATCTTGGCTGCTTTCCGACGCCCTTATAGCACCTTCGTGACCGGACGTGATCGGACACGTTTACGCAGCCGCGCGCGACAGAGCGCATTGCGACCAAAGTGCCGAAAGGGCGCCGACCAGGTGGTTGATGTCCGCCTCGCTGTGCAGCGGGCCCGGCGTGAAGCGCAGCCGTTCGGTGCCCTTTGGCACCGTCGGATAGTTAATCGGCTGCACATAGACGCCGTAGTCATCCAGCAGGATATCGGAAATCATCTTGCACTTGACCGGGTCGCCGACCATGACCGGGATGATGTGGCTCGGGTTCGGCAGATGCGGAATGCCCTCCCGGTCCAGCTTGGTCCGAAGGCTTGTCACCGCCCGCCGCTGTTGTCGGCGTTCGATTTCCGAGTTCTTGAGATGTCTGACAGCGACCTGCGCCCCCGCTGCGACCGCGGGCGGAAGGGCAGTCGTGAAGATGAAACCCGAGGAGAAAGAGCGGACATAGTCACACATCGCCTCTGTCCCCGCGATGTAGCCGCCAAGGGTTCCGTAGGCTTTCGCAAGCGTGCCCTCGATGATTGTCAGCCGCTCCATCGCGCCGTCCTGCTCGGCAATGCCGCCGCCGCGCGGCCCATACATGCCGACCGCGTGCACTTCGTCGAGATAGGTCATGGCATTGTACCGGTCGGCCAGATCGCAGATGTCGTGGATCGGGGCGATATCGCCATCCATCGAGTAGACTGACTCGAACGCAATCATTTTCGGCTGTTCCGGGTCCAGCGCCTTCAGCCGTGCCTCCAGATCTGCCAGATCATTGTGCTTCCAGATCTGCTTGGTCGCGCGCGAATGGCGGATCCCCTCGATCATCGACGCATGGTTGAACGCATCGGACAGGATGACCATTCCGGGGATCGTCGCGCCGAGCGTGCCGAGCGCGGCGAAGTTGGACACGTAGCCCGAGGTGAAGAGCAACGCATCTTCCTTGCGGTGCAGATCGGCCAGTTCCTGTTCCAGCAGGACATGGTGGTGATTGGTGCCGGAGATGTTGCGTGTACCGCCCGCGCCCGCGCCGCAGGCATCGATGGCGTCTTTCATCGCCTCGCGGACATCACGGTGCTGTCCCATCCCCAGATAGTCGTTCGAACACCAGACCGTCACATCATGGACGCCGGCATTGCCGCCTGATCCGACATGGCGCGCGGCACGCGGAAAGTCGCCGCAGCGGCGCTCGAGATCGGCAAAGACCCGGTAATTTCCCTCGTCCTTAAGGTCGTCTAGGCGGGACTGAAAGTGTTGTTCGTAGTTCATTGAGGTCCTCTCCCTAACCGTCGTCCGCGGGCTTGGCACCCGCAGGGCCGGCATTGGTCCGGCTTTTAGTCATCCATTGCCAAAGGGCCTGGTCCCGCACGGGCAGGACCATCAGCCAGTGTTCGATCAGCGCCAGCCCCGTGAGTGCCGCCAGCAGCGTGTAGCCCGTCGGATCGCCGGGGATCGCTGCGGCGTGTCCGGCCCAGAAAGCCAGGGCTCCGCTCATCACTGTGACCGAAATCGGGAACAGCCAGTTCATCCGTTTGTTCGCGAAATAGGTCTTCATGTGCGCAACGGCGTCCGGCATCAGGTCGTGGCTGAGATTGGGCACACCCAGATAAACGTTCAGCTTGGCCGAGATGCGGGCCGCGAACAAAATCAGGAAGGTCCAGAGCCCGGTATGATCCGGTGCGTGCCAGACCGCAGCGCCAAGGCCAATTGCGGTGCCCAGAAGCGCGAGCTCGTGATGGGCAAGGGTGCCCCAGGCCATCAGGAAATGGCGGTGGCCGTTCAGCCCCGGCGGGCACACCCTCTTGTTCGGCCCGGTAATCACCCCTGTCAGGAACGCCAGTTCAAACCAGCCCCAGACGACTATCGCGCACCCGAAACCCATCAGCGCGCCGGTCGGGGTGCCGAAATCCGCGGCCCAGACCAGACCATAGGCCGATACCGCTGCGGTTGGCGCCGACAGCAGCACCTCTGCCCGCCCCGCGCCGCGGCTGACCGCCCAGAAGATCGCACCGGTGGAGAACCACCAGACAAAAAGGGCAACAAGGACGGTCAGCAGCATCAGATCACCACACAGGCATCAGGCGAGACGTATCGGGAAGCTCGTTCTTCTTGATCGGCTGCACATAAAGCCGTGCGAAGATCCCTGCTGCCCTCAGCGCAAGACCCGCCCTGCGAAGGCGTCCCAGGACACCGCCCTGTTTCTTGGCGGCATCCATCCGGTTCGAGACATCGGCCATCCGCTTGCACATCTGCCAGAAGACCGGGTTGTCCAGATCCAGCTCGACCGGGAAGCACTGGCGCGAGATTTCCGACGTCAGCCGAAGGACCTTCTTGTCGTAGTCCTCGATGTCGACGCCCAGCGCTTCATGGAAATAGGGCCGCTGGTGGTCACGCACCCACATGGTCACGAAGACCGCGATCAGGAAAAAGCGAATCCAGTACTTGTTCAGCCCCTCCAGCGTCTTGCGGTCGGCCCGCATCAGCAGGCTGAACGCCTCGCCGTGCCGGAACTCGTCATTGCACCACTCTTCGAACCACTTGAAGATCGGGTGGAAGCGCTGATCCGGGTTCTTCTCCAGATGCCGGAAGATCGTGATGTACCGGGCATAGCCGATCTTCTCGGAAAGATACGTCGCGTAGTAGATGAACTTGGGCCGGAAGTAGGTGTACTTTTTCTGCTGGGTCAGGAAGCCAAGGTTCACCGCAACCCCGACCTCACGCAGAGCATCGTTGATGAACCCGGCGTGGCGCGCCTCGTCCCGGGCCATCATCTGGAACAGCCCAGTGATGTCCTGATTGTTCCCCCGGCGCTTCATTTCCTTGTAGAGCACGCAGCCGGAGAATTCCGAGGTACAGGACGAGATGAGGAAGTCGATGAATTCCTTCTTCAGGTGCGGCTCCATACCGTCCCAGTCGATCTTGTCCCAATCCGCGTTCTTCTTGAAATGGCCCTTGTTGGGGTCCGACTTCATCTCGTTGATCAGGGCGTCCCATTCCTCGCGCACCGGTTCCACGTCTATTGCGTCCAACTCGTTGAAATCGGTGGTGTAGAAGCGCGGGGTCAGCAGGGTGTCCTGCATTGCAACGGCGGTGGCGTCATCACTGTCGAACTTGGCCATCTCTTCTGCGATGGCGAGACCTTCCTCCACGGTGGTTGCATCAGCGGTGTGGGTTGCGCCCGATCTTTTCACATTTTGAACGTTCATAGCCGGACCTCCTCCGAGAAGCTGAATTCGCAGAGCTCCATGACCTCGAAGTCGCCGGTCAGACGTGTCCACAGCCTCTCCAGCCCCGAGGCGCGGGTGATCACGGCCGTGCGGTCCTCCCGCACGATTTCGCCGAACGGCGCCATAATCTCTGGCCCTTCGACCTGAACGCTGTCTCCCGGATGCACGACTGATCCGTCATTGAAGCGGACATGGGCGTGCAGGCTTTCGAATTTGTGGCTGATTTCGACCGTGCAGGGCGCGGTCTCTCGACGTCTTGTGAAAAGTCCCATTTTGTTTAGCCCTCCATTTTTGTCGCGGTTTTTGTGTGATCCAGCGGTGTCGCGAAGACCGCCGGTGCTGTGTCGTTGGCCAATTCAGGTGCCGGTGCAGGCGCACCAGCGGTAGATAGATTTACGCGTGCTGCAATGTGCCGGGCAATCCGGCTTGCTTCCGGGACGCAGCGCAGCGCGGGATGCGGCTGCCGGACCCGCCAGGGCAGGACGTGCGGCCAGCAGATCGCATAGCCGACCGGTGCCTCTTTTTTCAGATCCAGCGAGATCGTTCCGGTGTCATCCGCACCCGCCTTCAGGGTGGCAGAGCGGATGTGATGATACGGAAGGTTCAGCGCGACCCGCAGCACGACGCCGATTTGCAGCACGATGCGCCGGTTCGTCACTGTGTAAAGCGCCATGCGCGCAGTGATCCGCGCTGACACCATCAGCAGGCCGCAGATCAGCATGCCAATCAGTCCGAACCAGATTGCCGTTTCGCCAACCTGGCCCGTGCGCATCAGGTCGAAGACCACAGCCCAGACGACCAGCCCGCAAGTCGCATAAAGGCAAAGCCGCAGGCCAAATGCGTGCCGTGCCAACGACATCCAGTCGGGACGACCCTGCCAGCAGACATACTCTGCGCCGGACGTTCGCTTGGTGGTATTTGCCGTCTCTGCTGCCATCGATCCTTCCATCACGGGGTGGGTTGGCGGTCGCGAAGTTTCCCTTAGACCTGCGCTTCCAGGCGATTGGCGTGGGCGTAGAGCTTGCCGCCGCCCCAGTATGCACAGATCTTTTCTTCCTCCAGCATGGTCACCTGGCTGTCCGATGCGGTTTGCGGGATATCCGCGAAATGCTCGGCATAAAGCGCATGGACCGAGACACGGTCGCGCTTCAGGCGCACCAGTTGGATGGGGGCCAGACGCTTGCCACCGCCATCTTTCAGTTCGATTTCCAGATACCGCACCAGTTGCTCCGGCACGTCGACCCAGATGTCTGAGATTTTCCCGACGACGGGGCCATCATGGGCCTGAACCCAAAGGCCGCGGGCGTCCTTGCCGCTGGAGATGAAGAAGTCCTCGAGCGCCGCCAGGGGCTTGATCTTGGGATGGGCATGACCGTCGAGCTCCGGCTCGTCGCGGCGCATCGCCCAGGAGGCCGGTCCCACACCGTCCAGCATCGGATTGCCGGTTGGCTCGAACGGCGAGCCTGCCGACTGGGGGTCTTGAGCCAACGCAAGCGGGCGATCGTCGACCGGGTCGTTGTTCGGAACCGAGACCGTGCCGCGGCCATGGGGCAGCTTGAACGTTTTCTGACTCGGCAGCGGATATGGCCCTTCATTGCCCGCCGTGGTGCCGTCATCGCTTTCCAGCGGATAGCCTTCGCGCATGTTCTCGCGCTGCAGGTAGATCACCAGCGCGGCAAAGAAGAACCAGAACAGGTACAGCGAGATCAATGCGAGGTCGATGTTGCCAGAGATCAGATGTTCCATGAAAGCGCTCCTTTCGGCGGTCTCAGGTCGGGAATTCGGCCAAACCGATCTTGGCCTTTTCCGTTGATTTCGGTACGGGTGTGCGCCGGACCAGCGGGGCCAGCGTGATAAGGGTCAGGAACAGCAGCGCGAGTTCCAGGTGGTAGACCATGGTGTAGCCGATGGCCGGTCCGGTCAGCGCCTCGCCCAGGGCACCCTGCGCGGCCAGTTCGGCGACGCCGTCCTTGATGCCGCCGCCAAGGGCAATGCCCAGCCCGGCTGCCGTCGCCTGCGCCGCGCCCCAGGCGCCCAGCGCCAGACCGCGACCGGCGATACCGGTGACCGGCATGGTCATCGCTGCGGTCAGTGTTGCGATCGCAAACAGCCCGCCGCCCATGCCGATCAGAAACGCCCCCGCAAAGAACAGGGGCGCGGCCATCATCGGGGCGGACATGATCACCATCACGAAGGCGGCCAGCCCCAGCAGAATGCCGCGGGCAGATATCCAGTGCGGGCCAAGTCCGCGAGCCAGCCATTTTGCGGCCATGCCGAACCCGGCCAGGGCCCCCGCCGCCCACATCGCGGTCAAAAGCGTCGTGGCAGAGACGGATAGGCCAAGGACTTCGCCGCCGTAATGCTCCAGCAGCACATCCTGCATCTGGAACGCCATGGTGCCGAGGAAGACGACCATCAGAAGCCGCCCGGCCGGCCCGCCTGCCTTAAGGTCCGCCCAGGCGTCGCGGAACTTGGGCCGCGGCTTGGCGCGTTCTTCCTTGGACATCGGGCGCACGCGCTCCTGCTTCCAAAGCGCCACAAGGTTCAACAGCAGCGTCGCCAGCGCTGTGCCCTGCACCACCTGCACCAGCCGCAACTTCGAGAAGTCGGCCAGCAATGCTCCGACGATCAATGCTGAGACCGCCATGCCCACCAGGAACATCACGTAGAGAAGCGCGACGACCCGGGGCCGGGTTTCATCGTCGGCCAGATCCGAGGCCAGGGCTAGCCCGGCCGTCTGCGTCATGTGAAGGCCAAGGCCCGTCATAAGGAAGGCTGCAGCCGCCAGGGCCTCGCCCGCCCAGACCGGCCCGACGCTCTGATCGCCGGACAGGACCAGAATGGCGAACGGCATCACCGCCAGTCCGCCCATTTGCCAGAGCGAGCCGAACCACATGTAAGGAACACGCTTCCAGCCGATGACAGATTTGTAGGTGTCGGACCTGAAGCCCAGCAACGCCCGGAACGGGGCGATCAGCACCGGCAGGGCAACCATTATGGCGACAATGGTCGCCGCCACGCCCATCTCGACGATCATCACCCGGTTCAGCGTGCCCAGCAGCATCACCGTCGCCATTCCGCAAGAGATCTGGAACAGCGACAGGCGCAGGATCTGCGACAGGGGGAATCCCTCGGACCCTGCATCTGCGAAGGGCAGGTACCGCAGCGAAAGCCGCTTTATGAAATTCCGGCTCAGGATCACCGGGTCAGCCTCATGGCCTGACTGATGTAGAAACCGCTCTTGATCCTCTCAGACGGTGGCATTGACCAGCGGCGCAATGCGGGCGCGTCGGCACAGTCGCGGCGCAGGCGCCCTTCGCTGATCGGGCGGATCGCCGGTGATTTGTCACCGCGCGGAAAAAGCTTTCCGGCGACATGCATTCCGCGCAGCAGCAGTGTGGCAGGCGCAACAGTGAAGACAATTGACTGGCGCGTACGGCTTGCAAGCTGCCCAAGGGCCGAGACGATGTCTTCCGGCTCATAGTGGATCAGGCTGTCCATCGCGACCACATGGTCGAACAGACCCAGTTCGGCATCCAGCATATCGCCGGCCTGATAGGTAATCTGTCCCGTCACGTCATCCGGTGTGCGCTGGCGGGCGACATCCAGCAGATTGGGAGAGATATCGACGCCCAAGACCTCGGCTCCGCGTCGGGCGAGTTCGACCGACAACTGTCCGGCTCCGCAGCCTGCGTCCAGCACCCGCTGGCCATGCAGATCGGCTGGCAAACGATAGAGAAGGGCGGCGCGCATCCTGTCGCGCCCGGCGCGCACAGTCTGGCGGATCTTCGAGACCGGCGCGTCCGAGGTCAGCCGCTCCCAGGTCTCGGCCGCCGTGCGGTCGAAGTAATGCTCAAGCCTGCCGCGCGTATGCGAGTAGGTGTCGGTCATCAGTCGAATCCCAGCAATTCGAAGATGTCGCGGTCCTCCATCGGCGCAGGGGCCAGCGGCTCGGTTCCCGCCCAAAGGGTTTCGGCCAGACGGACATATTCCTTCTGGACGTGGACGATGTCGTCTTCCTCGGGCATCTCGAAGACCGTGCACTTGTGCAGACGCGACCGACGGATCGCATCAACGTCCGGCATATGCGCGATGCGGCGGAAGCCGACTTGATCACAGTACTTGTCCACCTGATCGGTGTCCTTCGAGCGGTTGGCAACGCACCCGGCGAGACGGACAGAGTAATTCTTGGACTTCGCCTGCACCGCCGCGATGATCCGGTTCATGGCGTAGATGCTGTCGAAGTCGTTCGCGGTCACGACAACCGCGCGGTCGGCATGTTGCAGCGGCGCCGCAAAGCCGCCGCAGACCACATCGCCCAGCACATCGAAGACGACGATGTCGGTGTCTTCCAGCAGGTGGTGCGCCTTCAGCAGCTTCACCGTCTGGCCGACGACGTAACCGCCGCAGCCGGTTCCTGCGGGCGGGCCGCCAGCCTCGACGCACATCACGCCGTTGTAGCCCTCGTAGACGAAGTCTTCGGGGCGCAGTTCCTCGGCGTGGAAATCGACCTCTTTCAGCGTGTCGATCACGGTCGGCACAAGGCACTTGGTCAGCGTGAAGGTCGAATCGTGCTTGGGGTCACACCCGATCTGCAGCACGCGCTTGCCCAGTTTCGAGAACGCCGCTGACAGGTTCGACGAGGTCGTCGACTTCCCGATACCGCCCTTGCCGTAGACGCTGAAGACCTTGGCCGTGTCGATCTGGGCCGTCGGGTCCATCTGGACCTGCACGCTGCCCTCGCCATCCTGACCTTTCAGCACCGGCGGTGCGGCAGGCCGGGACGGCCGTGCCGTCCGGTTCGGCATCGTGTCGATCCCGGCGGCCTTGCGCATCAGGTCCTTGTTGTCGAGCGGGCTCATGAGCAGTCCCCTTTTTATTCGGCCGCCACTTCGGGCATCGGAATGCCCTCCAGCCGGTCCTCCAACTCGTCGCCTGCCTTGCGCAGGGCGTTGAGCGTTTCTTCGTCGGGTGCCCAATAGTCGCGCTCGTGCGCTTCGATCAGACGGTTGGCAAGGCGCGCCGACGCCTGCGGGTTCAGGTCGCTAAGGCGTCGGCGCATTTCTGGGTCCAGCAGGTAGGTTTCGGTGAGACGCTGATAGACCCAGGGGTCGACTTGTCCGGTGGTCGCGGACCAGCCAACCGAGTTCGTCACGTGCGCCTCGATCTGGCGCACGCCTTCATGGCCGTGGTTCAACATGCCCTCGTACCATTTCGGGTTCAGGGCACGGGTGCGGGTTTCCAGGGCGACCTGTTCGTTTAGGGTGCGGATCTTGCCGTCACCCCGCGTCTGGTCGCTGATGTAGACAGGGGCTTCTTCGCCCTTGGCGCGGCGCACGGCGCGGGAAATGCCGCCAAGCGTGTCGAAGTAATGGTCAATCGTGGTGACGCCCAGTTCGACCGATTCGAGGTTCTGATAGGCCAGATCCACCTCCGACAGGATCGCGTTCATCAGAACCGGCTGCGCTGCGGGATCGCCGGTGCGGCCATAGGCGAAACACTTGCGTTTCTGGAACGTGTCGGCCAGTTCGTCCTCGTCGTCCCAGGCACCGGCGTCGATCATGTGATTGACGTTTGCCCCGTACGCGCCATCGGCATTCGAGAAGACGCGCAGCGCCGCCGTGTCGAAATCGATGTCCTGCGCCTCTGCATGGGCAGCAGTATTGGCGCGAACATTGTTCAGATGCTCCGGCTCGTCAGCGGTCGCGGCCAGCCACGCGGCCTCGGCCAGCATCCGCGTCTGCAGCGGAAGCAGATCGCGGAAAATGCCTGAAAGGGTCATGACCACGTCAATGCGCGGGCGCTTGAGCTCCTCCAGCGGGATCAACTCGGCCCCGCAGAGGCGGCCGTAGCTGTCAAACCGCGGCCGGGCACCCATCAGCGCCATCGCCTGGGCGATCGGCCCGCCTTCGGTCTTCAGGTTGTCAGCGCCCCAGAGCACGAGAGCGATCGACCGGGGCAGGGTGTTGCCCTCGGCCAGATGCCGCTCCAAAAGGCGCTCGGCCTGCTTGGCGCCGTCCTCCAGCGCAAAGGTCGAGGGCATCCGGAACGGATCGAAGGCGTGCAGATTACGCCCGGTCGGCAGCGCCTGCGGTGCACGGATCAGGTCGGCACCGGGCACGGGACGGATGAACCCGCCATCCAGGGCGTGCAGCAGGGCAGGGGTTTCGTGATCCTGCTCCAGATGCCGTGCCGCTTCGGCCAGATCCTGATCCGGCAGAGCCTCGGCCATGCACGCGATCAGGTCCTCGCGCGCTGCATCGGATGGCGGCTGCCCGACGACGTGCAGGCCATAGGGGATCAGCGAGTACTCGTACTCGATCAGATCCTTCCACAGCGCATCGACCCCTGCGTGCCCCTCGGCGACGGGCAGGTCCACATCGGCTGCCTGCTCGCGGATCAGTTCCGCCAGATCGGCCCGGTCCGGCGCGCCCGGCTCTTGCGTGCGCCACCGCTCCAGCGAGGCTTTGAGGTCCACCAAGCCCTTGTAAAGTCCGGCTTTTGCGACAGGCGGCGTCAGATGCGTGACAATGGTCGCCGCCCCGCGACGCTTGGCCAAAGCGCCCTCGGATGGGTTGTTCATGGCGTAGAGGTAGACGTTCGGCAGATCGCCGATCAGGCGGTCGGGCCAACATTCCGGCCCCAGTCCCGTCTGCTTGCCGGGCATGAATTCCATCGCGCCGTGCATGCCGAAGTGCAACGCCACATCGGCGTCGAAATCCTCGCGCAAAAAGCGGTAGAACGCGCTAAAGGCGTGCGTCGGGGCGAAGCCCTTTTCGAACAGCAGCCGCATCGGGTCGCCTTCGTAACCGAAGGCAGGCTGCACACCGACGAAGACCTTGCCAAGCTGACGGCCGAGCACAAAGACATCGCGACCGTTCGTCTGATGCTTGCCGGGCGCCGGCCCCCATTGCGCTTCGATCTCCGCCAGATGCGGGTCGCGGGCGACGATATCGTCGGCGGTGATGGCAGCGGCGACGTTGGCCTGTTGCCCATGCTCTTCAGCATTGCCCTTCAGGATCAGGTCCCGTAGGGCATCGACCGTTTCCGGTACGACCACGTCATAGCCGCGCGCGGCCATGGCGGTCAGCGTGTTGTGCAGGGATTCGAACACTGCCAGATGGGCGGCGGTTCCGACGGCACCGGCATTGGGCGGGAACCCGTAGAGCACCACGGCGACCCGGCGATCCGCGATCGCAGTCCGGCGCAGGCGCACCATCCTGGCGACCCGATCCGCCAGCCGTGCAGCACGTTCCGGGTCCGACTGCATGGCCCGGTCGCCCTCGGCGCGGCCGCCATAGACCATCGGGCCTGTCGCACCGTCGATCTCCGGGATCGCGACCATCATCGTCGCCTCGATCGGCGACAATCCGCGATGTCCGGCGCGCCACTCGTCCAGCGTCTGGAACTCCAGCGCGTGGGCGGCAATATAGGGCACATCCAGATCGGCCAATGCCGCCTCTGCCGCGGCGGTGTCATTGTAGGCGGGCCCGCCGACCAGCGAGAAACCTGTCAGCGAAAGCAGCGCATCTATCCGCGGCTTGTCTTCGTCCTTCAGGAAGGCATCGATCGCAGGCCGTGCATCCAGCCCGGCGGCGAAAATCGGGACGACCTTCAGGCCGCGTGCCTCCAGCGCCCGGATCACGCCGTCATAGTGCGCCGTGTCGCCCGCCAGCACATAGGCCCGCATCAACAGCACGCCGACGGTGCCACCAACCTGAACCGGGCCTCCGGCCGCATCCTGTCCGTCAAACCCTGTCTGAGCCTCGGCAAAGCCCGTTGCGGCCGCGTCCAGATCCGCGATCTGATCGGTCACCTGACGCCCCGGCAAATCCGGATGATAAAGCCCGACCTCAGGGTATTCGGCCGGTGCGGCGACCTTTAACTGGCCGCGCAGATAGGCGCGCGGACCGGTGGCGTACCGGTTCAGCAGAAAGCGAACCATCGAGGCGACATTGTCGTCCGAGCCCGCCATCCAGTACTGCATCGTCAGGAAATAGGCCCGCACGTCCTGGGCGGTTCCGGGAATGAAGCGCAGGATTTTCGGGATGCGCTTCAGCATCCGCAACTGATGCGCGCCGGACGAGACCTTCTTCTTGCCCGAACCGCGTAGCCGCTTCAGCAGGGCAATCGCGCCAGATTCCTTGGCACCCATTTCAAAGCGGCCGAGCCGGGTCAGCTTGATCACGTCGCCTGCCGCCATGCAGCCGACTATCGCGTCGCAATGGGGCGCTCTGGCTTCCAAATCCGGCAGGATTGCACGGATGTGGTCGTCCAGGAACAGCATCGTCGCGATGATGATGTCCGCTTCGGCAATGTCCGCCTTGCACCGGGCAAGTGCGTCCGGGTGCGACGACCATTCGGCGGCTGCGTGCAACGACAGGCGCATGCCTGGCATGTCGCGGCGCAATGCCTTCTCCGCGCACTGCACCGGAGCCGCCAGATGGCTGTCCAGTGTGACGATCACCACCCGAACGGGCGGTGCGTCAGCGGGCGAAGTGCGCTTTAGCATCGTAGAGGGTCTCGACGTCGATGATCATGCGGCCCATTTCTGCCGCGAATTTTTCGGTATTCCGGCGTGCCTTGCCGCGGACGAAGAAGGGGATCTTGCGCAGCTCCTTTTCTGCGTCGGGATCCCAGCTTGGCTCGCCGTTCAGATTGGCCGCGGCGATGTCCTCGGGCGCAGGTGCCTGCTGCAACGGCTCTGGTTCCGGCTCGGCATGCGCGGCGGGTGCATGGCCGCCCAGATGGGACGGGCCAGCGCCGTCGTGGAATTCGAAATCCTCGCGGAACATGTGCAGAAGGTGCTCTTCAAGGCCCATGACCAGCGGATGGATCAGCGTGTCGAACAGGACGTTCGCGCCCTCCCAGCCCATCACCGGCGAGTACCGGGCCGGGAAATCCTGCACGTGCACGGGGGCAGAGATGACGGCGCAGGGAATGCCCAGACGCTTGCCGATGTGGCGTTCCATCTGCGTGCCAAGGATCATCTCGGGCTGCGTCGCCTCGATCGCGGCCTCCACGTCCAGGTAATCGTCGGTGATCAGCGGATCGACGCCGTACTTCTTGGCGGCGGCGCGGACATCTCTGGCGAACTCGCGGTTGAAGCAGCCCAGCCCGACGACCTCGAAGCCCATCTCTTCGGTGGCCACCCGGGCCATCGCGACCGCATGGGTGGCATCGCCGAAGATGAAGACGCGCTTGCCGGTCAGATAGGTCGAATCCACCGACCGCGACCACCAGGGCAGATGCAGGCCGGTCTCCGGCGCGTGCACGTCCTGCTCAAGAAGCCCGCTGATCTCGGTGATGAACTCCCGCGTCGCACCGACGCCGATCGGGATCACCGATGTCGCCTTCTGGCCAAGGTTCTTCGTCATCCACCGCGCGGCGGTTTCAGCGATCTCCGGATACAGCACGACGTTGAAATGCGCCGCGCCAAGACGCTGAATGTCGGCGGGGCTGGCATACATCGGCGCCACGACATTGACCGTGATGCCCATGCTTTCCAGCAGCCGCGAGATTTCCAGCACATCGTCGCGATGCCGGAAGCCCAGGGCTGTCGGGCCCAGGATGTTGCACGACACCTCCGGCGTGCGTTCCATCGGCTGCGCCAGATGGCGCACCAGCTGATAGAATGTCTCGGACGCGCCCCAGTTTTCCTTGCGCTGATAGGACGGCAGCTCCAGCGGCACCGTCGGGATCGGCAGATCCAGCGCATCGGCCAGCCCGCCCGGATCGTCCTGGATCAGTTCCGCCGTGCAGGACGCGCCGACGATCATCGCCTGGGGCTGGAACCGCTCGTAGGCCTCCTGACAGGCCTCTTTGAACAGTGTCGCGGTATCCGATCCCAGATCGCGCGCCTGGAAAGTCGTGTACGTGACCGGCGGGCGATGGTTCCGCCGTTCGATCATCGTGAACAGGAGGTCCGCATAGGTGTCGCCCTGCGGCGCGTGCAACACGTAGTGCAGGCCCTGCATGCCGGTGGCGATGCGCATCGCGCCGACATGCGGCGGGCCCTCGTATGTCCAGACGCTCAGCTTCATACCGCCAGCCTTTCGGTGCGGCGCAGCGGTCGGGCGAACAGCTCTGCCAGATCGGCGGCCTGCTCGTAGCCGTGCACCGGGGTGAAGACCAGCTCGATCGCCCACTTGGTCCGCAGGCCTTCAGCCTCCAGCGGATTGGCCAGACCAAGACCGCAAACGGTCAGATCGGGGCGCGCTTCGCGGCAGCGGTCCAACTGCAGATCAACGTCCTGACCTTCCGAGATGACGGGCCCCTCCGGCAGCAATCCCAGATCCGGTGCCATCAGATCGCCGTGGATGTATGGCGCGCCGACCTCGACCGTCTCCATTCCGCATTCGCGGGCCAGGAAGCGGGCAAGCGGAATTTCCAACTGACTGTCCGGGAAGAAGAAAACCGACTTGCCGGTCAGTGTCTCGGCGACCTTGGCAACGGCCGCCTTGGCGCGGGCACGCGGTGCCTCGATCACCTCGTCCACCTTCTCCGGCGAGATCCCGAACGTCCTCGCCGCAGCATGCAGCCAGGCCGTGGTGCCTTCCTCGCCGAACGGGAAGGGGGCCGCGATCCGGTGTGCGCCCCGGCGTTCAAGTTCAAGCGCGGTCTCGCCAAGAAACGGCTGCGCCAGCAGATAATGCGTGCCGGGACCGATCCCCGGGGCCTCGTCCGACCGGCGCGCGGGCAGCATGCGGACATTCTTGATGCCGATCGCCTCGAAAAGACGCATGAACTGGTCCTCGACCACGTCCGGCAGCGCACCGACGACCAGCAGCTGCGTTTGCTGCGTCAGCGGCATGACAGGCACCATTGACGCCAGACAGGCATCCTCGCCCTGTGTGAACGTCGTCTCGATCCCGCTGCCCGAATAGTTCAGCACCCGCACGTGGGGGGCGTGCTCCTTGGTCAGGCGCTCGGCGGCCCGGCTGAGATCCAGCTTGATCACCTCGGACGGGCACGACCCCACCAGAAACAGCTGCCGGATGTCAGGGCGGCGCGACAACAGCCGGGAAACCTCGCGGTCCAGCTCTTCATTGGCATCGGCCAGACCGGCCAGATC
>JBCCMP010000038.1:0-18793 GCA_039026295.1 Pseudomonadota bacterium
CTGACAAGCTGTGCAGCTTCAGCAGCTTCTTGCACTCCTCAATATCAATGTCTTGCGGATCTCGATCCCAGTATAGTTGAGAGATCCATTCGTTTCTGACCAATGAACCTGCTGCAGAAATGAAGTTCTTAAACGCTTTCTTCGCACGTAGCGGCGCAATTACAGGATTTGGCCTCGCTTGCAGGTATTCCCTCAAGCCCGCGACGTAGAAGAAATTCCACATGCCAAAGTTATCTGCCCAATCAGAAGGCCAGGGTCCGGCACTATGATCACAAAGCTTAGTCACGTCATCAGGCAACATGCTTAAGACGGCGTCCGAAAATCTCTTTTCCAAATCTCGCTCCCCCCAACGCAAAACCTTTTTCTACCTTTTTCTGTTTTTTGGGAGCTTTTCTGAGCAATGTCCACTACGGAAAAGAAGGCTTCGTTGCTCCGATAATTCTCTCAAAGCTGAATTTGATAACTTGTCGCAAAATGGGCACATCCTGGAACTGCATTCGAGTTCTGACAGCCACAACCGCGCAATGGCTATGGAGGGTTTTGGGATAGTAAGAGTGCAGCGGAAGAGGCTGGGATCGCGCAGTTGTGCTCGTAGCGCATTCTGATTGAGAGTTCGATGTTCCACCAGGTGCGGCTGTAGATTACTGCCGTTTTCCGCTCACTCTGGACTGTGATCGGCGTCATCGTCCCATTCGTGCCGATCTGCGCGCGGCTTGAACACTGGTACGAGCACATCCGGTTTGTCGATACGGGCATGGGTCAGGCGGACAGCGAGGCGCAAAGTGTCCTCGGCGCTCAGCTGAAAGTGACCGGACAGATCATCAAGCATGAGAGCATGTCTGTCATCAAAACCGAGTAAGAATGTGTGTCGCATAGGCGATCTCCTTTCGTGTTGGGGGTTAGAGCCCCGGTTCAAAATCGGGTCCGCGATTACGATCACGCCTGCGTTCGCGCTGCCTTTGGCGCTCGCGCTGCGTGTTGTCGCGGGTTTGTTCTTTCGCCTTCTCGCTCGCAGGGTCTCTTCGCGCGACTTCCAAACTCGGGATGTGGCCAGGTTTCATCGCGATGTAGGCGGCGATTTCTTTGCGGATTTGCGCAACTTCTTTGCTACGATCCTCGCGCTGCTTGCGGATGGATTGCTGTAAGCGCTGGCGCTCATCCAGCTGACGAGCAATCAAACGGTCTTTCTCCGCTCGGTCACGCTCCCACGCCCGCAATGCATCCATTTCATTCTGCTGTTTGATTTTGGAGAACCCGCCGGTGATCCGGCTCCAAATGCCCTTAAAGCCTATCGGCAAGCGTGATGCGCGCATCATGGCCTCGCGTTGATCACGCTGCTCAATGCGCCGCATCTCGGTTTTGCGTTCCTCGGCATGGCGCGCCTGCATTTGCTGGCGCTTGTACTCCAATGCCGGGGAAGAGCGCCGATGTCCTGCATCGACCTCGTGCAAGTAGCTTTTGAGCTTTTTGGTCATGCGACCCGCGATCATCGCACGCCTGTCATCGAGCGAGGACAGTTTGTCCTTTTCCGGTATGCGGGCGCGGATGTCCTTTTCCTTCACGCCGCAGGCGCGGGATAGGCTGAACTCATTGCCCCGCACGTCGACGGCCAGAACAGCACGACGGTTGCCTTCGGCCAGGAAGAAGCCTTTCTCTTCCAGAGCTTTCTCCAAGGAGGCTCCGCTGTCAGAAGACTTCCAGCATTCCTGAATGGCGGCCTTTATCAAGCGTGGGTCTTGCTTCGCGCGTTTGGCCTGCTGGTATTTGGCCAGCGAATAGTTCAGCGGGCTGCGCATGTTCCGGTCGATCATGCCGTTCGGCATATCCCAGCCATGCTCCAGATAGAGATCGCGGGAAACGTCCATTAGCTTGTCCTTGTAGAAGGCCATGTTCTTGGCGCGCATGGTCTCGCTATCGATGCGCGACCACACCGCGTGGGCATGCCGACGCCCTTCCTTTTCATGAAAGACAAGCGCACGAGGGTGATCGATCAGATCGAGTTTACGCTCGATCTGCTCAATCGCTTGCTCGAAAACCTCGCGGTTGACGGTTTGATCTTCTGGCGGATTCAGGCTCATAGAGAACAAGTGGTTCTTGCACTTTGTACCTGAAGCGACGGCTTCTGCCTCAGAGAACGCTTCATGCAGATCATCACTCATGAAGCCGCGCACCTCGTGCAGCTCGACATGTTCATTGTCTCGCATCGAGAGAAGATAACTTGCCAATTGGGGAGCGTCGCCGCGTTCGCGTGCTTTCAAGATCATAGTGTGCCACCTTTTCCGAGGGCACACATCAGCTCCGCACGGATGGCGGCGATATCTGCGCAGGCTTGTTTGAGTTCAGCTTCCGTCTCCGGTGTGACGAGCAACGTGCCCGTGTTCACGGCTTTGGCGAGCTGGTTAACATTCTGCGACAAGCGGGACTTGCCCAAGGCACCCAGAACGCGCCCGAGGCTTTCAGAATCCGGCGCGGTTGATACCTGTCTTCCTTCGCGGATGGCTGCACCCAGCACAGCCTTGATGTACGCCCCAAGAGGCGCATCCCCGGCCAACTTCTTAAGCGCTGCCTTTTCCGCAAAGCTCAGCCGCAGCGAGAAAGGCGCATCACGCCTCTTCTTCGCTCCAGCCGTCCCAGCCGCTATCTCATTGAAATTATGATCTGAAATGCTCATCGTCGCACCTCAGACCTTCGAGGTCTAACGGTGCGAGATGGATGCTGCAGTCTTGGAAGGTGTTAAACAGACGGTTCGATTCTTCTGCCGTCAGGTCCACCAAATGCGTTTTCGCAATAATTCAATAGGTTTAAAGGCCATTTATCAGCTCTATTTCAAGCCGCCCTCTCCGGTGAAAGATCAGAAAAAGAAGAAGTTACTCATCTCATCAACATCCGACAGCGACGCGCCCGATAGGCGAAGATCGACCGAGCCGTCCGCGGCGGACGTGATGCGCACGCCGGCGAAACCATCATAGGCGTCGTCAAATTCCAGCTCGGCAAACCCTGTCACTCCGGTCTGGTAGAACAGCACGTAGTCATCTGCTTCAACCCAGTCGTTAATGAACTGAACGCCGCCATCGGCGTCGGCATAGAAGACGTCCCTGCCCTCGCCCCCATAGAGCTGGTTCAGGCCTGCGCCACCTATGATCACGTCTGCTCCATCGCCGCCGTAAAGGGAATCGTCGTCTCCCAATCCAACCAATGCGTCGACTTCTCCGCCGCCGTAAAGCACATCGGATCTCAGACCGCCGATGATGTCGTTGATGCCGTCATCGCCATAAATGGTGTTGGAATGCCCGCCCGAGCCGATGACCCCCGTGATGTTGATCCAGTCATCAACGGTGTGCTCTCCGAAGTTGATTGCCGAATTGCTGCGATCGGCGAAATGGATGATCTGGGACTCTCCGGCCTCGAAATAATTGGCCAGGTTGCGGCCCGCGCCCCCGTCCAGGATATCCGCACCCCAGTCGTCAGAGCCGACAAGCTGATCAAATCCATCGCCGCCCCGAAGCGTGTCTGAACCGGTCCTGCCGTCCAGATTGTCGCGACCGTCGCCTCCTTCGATGAGGTTGCTTCCGCCGTCACCGAAAAGGTTGTCATCGAAGGATGTACCGATCAGGTTCTCGGCATTCATGATCTGGTCACCTGCAGCGCCGCCACCGTTGGTAAAGGATCCGTCCAGGAAAACATTCACGCCCAACAACTCGCCTGAGTAGTCGACGGTATCGATGCCGTCCCGGCCATCCAAAAGATCACCGCCCAGACCGCCGCTGATCAGGTCGTTTCCGTCACCGCCATAAAGGCGGTCGGCATCATCGCCGCCATAAAGCTCGTCATCCCCATCGCCGCCATAAAGCACGTCCTTGCCGGACCGCGCCGTCAGCGTGTCGTTGCCGGCCAGACCCGACAGTTCCTCCCCGACGCCCGACCCGTCGAGGTCGTCGCCAAGCGGCCCACCCGCAATCGGGAATTCCGCTGCCACGGACAGTGCAACGTCTGCAATCTGTGTCAGCGGCCCGATCGCCGTTTCAACAGTCACTCTGTACTGGAAACTGTCCTCACCGAAATAGTCAGGATCTGGTGTGTAGGTGTAGGTACCGTCTGCGTTGACCAAGACCGAACCGAAGGCGGGACCTGTCTCCAACGCGAATGTTCGGGGCATCCCCTCAAGGCCGTTGACCGATCCGGCCAGGTCGCCGTTCACATCAACACCCTGGTCGCCGTCCCGTGAACTGGCAGCAGCGGCGATACCGGGATTCATGGACAGCGTTGCCAACAGCACCTCGGGCTGGTCGGTCAACAGATTGCCATCATCATCCCGCTCGCTGGGATTGCCGTACAAGCGGTATGAGTTTGTGTTGCTCTGGTCCAACCGCAGGCGTTCAACATCGATCGACTGATCATCGTTCAGGAAGACGAGATCACTGATCAGCAGACGATCGCCTTCGTATGGGTTGAAATCCTGGATCAGCCTTGCACCGGATCCGGCTGCGCCCAGGATGAAGAGATCCGCGTCGGGACCGCCGATCATTATTTTCGCAGACGGTCCCAAATCACCGCTCAGCACGTCCTGCCCCGGTCCGCCGTCAATCCGGCCAAGACCTGAAACGCTCAGGACGTCGTCGCCCTCCAGTCCCTGCAGGATCGCGAAGCCTGGCTGATCGCTTCGCAGGTCGTCATCACCCGCAGTTCCTCCACCGACCTCGCCGGGAGTATACGTCAGGACACTGCCGCCCTGACCGTCTTCTGTGACATCAAAACTGCCCGGCAGCGCTCCTGTCAGACGCAACTGGCTGCTGCCAGCGGGGCCAGTCAAGGTCAGCAGCGTATTGCCGATGAATGCCTGCTTCAGATCGTCCTGAGAGGCCGTGCCGAACAATGCTTCTGCGCTGAGGCCATCGAAGATCTGCTGGGCAGACAGGTCGTCTGGCAACGCCCCGCGTTCGCGGCTGACGCTGACACCCAGATCAATCGGCGCAATGTCTGTAACTGCGATCAGATTTCCACGGCCGATACCAGAGATCTCGTCACCGTTCAGATTGGCTGCCGTCCCGCGCACCGTGTGTCCGGTTTGTCCCAGCACGAACTGCTCTGGCCGGTTCAACGCATCGTATATGTCGGCCTCTCCAAACCGCAGCACGACCTCACCGGGTGCGATAAGGTCGACATAGACAGCCGCGCTGCCGACCGCGCCGTCATCATCTTCGACGTCGTAATAGAAGACATCGGTTTGCCCCAAGAGGCCCGGATCAGTCGGTGCCGTGTACAAAAAGGCGTTGTCCGCGGCCGACCAGACAACGGTACCCAGAAGACCCGGTGTCTCCTCGGCTGTGCCGATGCCGAAGTCGTCGTCACCGTCCGGGTCGAGCGACGCCGCGGCATCATAGAAAACCGGCACGCCGTTCTCGTCCAACCGATAAGCAACGGTGCCGTCGGGGTCCGAGTCATTCGCCAAAGCGTCGATCAGGATCGGCGTCGCAGGGTCGAGCAGGATCTGTCGATCATCCTCGGCCTCCGGGCTGGCATTCACATCGAAGTAAAGAGATCGAGTTTCGCTGGTGGCGCCGTCATCGTCAGTGATCGTGATCTGCACCTCGGCCAGTCCCGCGGCGGTGCCGGTCACCGATATCAGACCGTCAGCGCCCTGCGTGACGGTCACAGCGCCCTCTCCGCCGATGACGGCCACCGTTGTCTTGCTGACCAGGGTGCCGTCGATATCGCGGGCCATGCCGAAGAGATCCAGCTCCAGCGGACTGTCGATGTTCAGCGGCGTGGCGTCACCCGGGTCCTGGACAACCTCCAAGAAGACCGGCGCATCGTTGACCTCGGCCACCTCTATGTCGAGCACGGCGGTCCGCACAGGCTCGGTCGTCCCCGGCGAGACCAGCTCGATCCTCACCGAGTCGACGCCCGCAAAATCGCCGTCCGGCGTGTAAGTGAACGCATAGGTCCCGGGGGTCGCCGTCGCGGTCAGCTCGAATGATCCGCCCGAGTCTGTTGTAATCGCATTGCCAGCCAATGCATCGAAAACGCCGCCCGTATCAACATCGTTGAAGGTCACGGTCCCGATGACTGGCGTGTCTTCGTCGGCCATCACCGGCGCTGCTGCGCCATCGACCAGAACCTCCGGCGCATCCTCAACGGGTGTGATATCGATGCTGACCGGCAGCTGTTCGACGTTGCCGATGGCATCGCGCACGGTCACTGTCATCTGTGCCGTAACGCCGGACAGATTCTCGGCCGGGGTGAACAACATGCCGTTGGCAAATGCCTGGGCCGACCCTGCACTGGTCTGGGTGCCGTCGATCACCGGGGGAGAGACGGACAGAACTTCGATTTCACCGAATCCGCCACTGCGGGCAGACAGAACATCGATGGCAACCGTCGTATCTTCGGCAATGCTCAAGGTGCCCTGATCGGTCAGCACCAGTTGCGCAGCAACGGCAACCGTGACAGTCCCCTCGTCCGAGGCATTGCCCGCGTCGTTGGTCAGCGTGAAGGTGAATGCCTGACTGGCTCCGCCCTTGCCGGTTTCGGTGTAGCTGTTCTGGGCGAAAATCGGCAGCGCCCGATCCGTGATCTTGACGCCGGCCACAACTTCGGACGTGGATCCGTCCGGATTGCTGACCGTCTCGGTGAACAACTCGAACGCGTTGACGAAAATCTCGTCATCCCCGCGCCCCGGTCCATCGACGGTGAAACCTGCATCGTCGACGTCCAGACCGATCCCAAGGCCGCTCGACGAAATGCTGCTGGTCGACATGACAACGGACCGCGACGTGTTCTGCGACGCGTTCTGCGGCGCAGGTTCTTCCGGAATGTCGATGAAGTCCTCGAACCTGATCACGCCGTCGGTCGTATCCTCCAGGACGATCAGCCTGTCCGAAACCAGCGGCGCGGCTTCGGTCACCGAGACCGACACATCAATCGGCCCGGTTTCAAACTCGCCATCGGTCAGGATGTACTGGAAGCTGGCGTCGCCGATAAAATCCTCGGGCGCGACAAAAGTCACGACGCCTGACCCGAAACCGGTGTTCAGATCGGTTTGCAGCAGGATCTCGCCATTCGTGGCATCGCCGTCGAAATAGGCGTCATCCGCCAGCACATTGAAGATCTGCAGCGCGTCGCCATCGGCGTCGGTGTCATTGTCCAGGACATTGAACGACTGCGCAGTGCCGCTTTCAACGGAAACCGAGTCCAGGACACCGACCGGCGCCTCGGACACGTACCGGATCGACAGGCCCAGCGGCGCATCGTCGGTATAGGCCGCCTCGCTGCCACGGTCGATATGGGTGTAATCGTACCCGCCAAACGTGCCCTCGCTGTAATAGGTCAGCACATCATCGGTGTGGATGAAGGGCGCGGTCGAATTTTCCAGCAGCGGGACGAAATCAACCTCGAACCGATCGCGGTATTGGCCGTCCAGGTCGATGGTGAATGTTACCGGGCCGCCATCGTACAGACCCTCTGGATCGATCAGATCGTTCCGTTCGCGCAGCGTCCCAACATATCGGTGTCCGACGTCGCCAACGTATGTGAAAGAGAAAGGAAAATACTCTTCGGTGAAGAACACTCTTTCTGCCGTTTGTTCGAACGCGAAGGCCTTTACCGTAACGGTCAGACTGGTTTGTGGCACAGCGCCGCCGGTAACTGGATCGACCGCCGTGGCTGACACGTCATAGGACAAGATTGCAGGAAACGCGTTGAAGTTCGAATTCGGGGCGAACGTGAATTCGTACTTGTCAAACGGGTTCAGTCCGAAGCGCGTATCGGTTTGTCTAGAGGGCTCGGACGAGTTCCAGTCGATTACCCCGAAATAGGTGTCCAGAAAAGTGGTGTCCCCGCGCAGCACGCTGCCGTCCAGAATGCGCTCGTTGGTTTTGGTCCCGACCAGTGCCGAGAAGTCCAGCGACGTGGCCACGATGCCCGTGGCCTCGGGCACATTGTAAGAGACATTGGAATTAGGAAGATTGATCGGCCCCGTGAACGAATTGTCCAAGAGCGGCGTCAGATCGAATGGCAAAACGATCCGGTCGTCGCCATCGAAGCCCTTGACCAGATCACCGTCCAGTCCGGCCGCGGTTGCCGCAGTTGGCCCTGCGCCGCCCGCAGCGCCGAAACCGATATTGGCGTTCAGGGTCGCAACACTGTCCGTTCCGGTGACAAAGACATCGCTGATCGGGCCAGTGATCATCTCGGCACCGCCGTCCAGCACGAAAATGCTGTCGCGCGCCTCGTAGGGGTTCAGCGGGTTGGACAGGGGTCCGGCCGGGTCCTCGAAATTCGCCGTGAAGACGTTGTCGCCCGCGCCCCCCAGCAGGATATCCGGCAGAACCTGCTTGTCGCCGGCATTGCTCAATTCGGTGCGCAATTTCTTGTCACCGACACCGCCGCCGATCAGCAGGTCACTGTCGCTGCCCCCTTCCAGCCAGTCAGCATTCAACCCGCCCATCAGGACGACCGGAACCGTCGACTTGTAGGCCAGCAAGGCATCGTTGCCGCCAAGCCCCGCATAGGTGTACGGCGTTCCAGATGTCCGGGCGATGTCAAACCAGTCGTTGGCCTGATAGGCGGTGGACAGGTCCGACGTCAGGTTGTTGAACGGGGCACCGCGGTCACCGCCGGTCAAGCCCGTCTCTTCGGTCATGGTGGCACGAATGGTCGAGTTTGGGTCGGACCCGTCATAGGTGCCATCAATTTCGCTGTCGTCGCCATCGACACGCGACTGGATGCCCAAAACAGTCACCTGCGGGCGGACCGGGTTGTCCGGGAAGAACGAGACTTCCGGACGGATAAGGATGTCGATGCTGGCCGTGTTCGACAGCTCGCCTTCCAGATCGAAGACCTGGTACTCGATGCGGTCATGGCCGAAGAACGGGACGTCCGTAAGCGTGTTGTACATCACGCGGTCGGGCCCTATCCCCAGGTCCACGGCGGGGTTGTAGGTCTCGCGACCAACGAAATCGATTTCCGCCTCGTACAGGATCCCTTCGTTCGTAAAGACCAGCTTGTTGCCAAGCTCGGTCCGCAGCTCGGTGCCGACCGCAACGGCCATGATCGACCCGTCTGCGAAAGCTGCGCGGGCCGCATCCTCGCCGATCTCATCGATGTCGATGATCCGGAACAGGGCCGCCAGCGACTGGTCCACTGCGATCTGGCGACGCACGATCCCGGCATCAGGGTCAGCGGCGGTGTCGACGTCGAAATCATTGCCAAACGGATCGATCGGCAACAGCGGCAAATCGGATGGCCGGGTGGTCCCTTCCTTCTGCCAGATCGTCCGGTACTCGTCATCCACCGCAGTGGGCGGAATGTTGTTGTTCAGGATCTCGACCATCGTCACCGCACCGGTGTCCGGGTCGGTCAGGGTGCGGCTGGTGATCTTGGGATACTCGCCGATCAGCGTGAAGCTGGCCAACGCGCCGGCCGGGGCCGGGTCGCCCGCGGCCCCGGTGTCCGTCCCTTCGGCATAGACGCTGACCACGGTCTGCGTCGCGCCAATGTCGAAGTGAAGCGCGTAATCCTCGCCGCCTTCGATGCGCACGCGGTCGACACGGTTCGACAGGTTACGGATCGTGTCGCCGTCAAGTTCCTCAACTGTGCCGATGATTACGTCGCCGACGGCGCTGTCCAGGTTGAACCGATCGCCCCGGTCACTGGGCCCGCCTGTCAGATCGTCGGCCCCCAGCCCGCCGCGAAGGATATCCGACCCGGTGCCGCCTACAATGGTGTCGCCAGCCTCGCTGCCCAGGAATGTCATGCCAAGCGCTGTCGTGGTCGCGCCGGTAACGCGGCCACCGTCGCCAAGGCTGCTGCGCAGCTGGATCGTCAGGTTCGACGACAGGCTGGACGGGCGGCCATCGGCCGGGTCGGACGGATCCCCGGCAAATACCCCGTCCTGCGGGTTCTGCACGGGTGTCATCGCTGAAAAGTCGATCAGCATCGGCTGGGCGGCAACCGGATTGCCATCGGGATCAGTGGTCGGCGCGGCGAACATGACGTTCAGATCCACGTCACCGAAGCCGACATCCCAGGTGATCGGGCCGTCACCGCCGAACTCCAGCTTGTCAAAGCCGCGCAGGAAAGACGTGCTGTCGACATTGAACGTCTTTGCCGTCCCGTCAGAGGTGATGCGAAGCGTCTCGAACCCTTCGATCCGATTGATCACCTTGATCAGATCCAGCGAGCCTGCCTCGAAGATGTCGCGGTTCGCCCCGCCATCCATCTCGGCCTGCATGACCGGGCCGCCAATCGCATAGGCATCGCCGACGAACACGTGGTCGATCCCGGCCCCGCCGGTCAGCGCCGCCGTGGCATCGTTGATCTTGTGCACGGCATCACGCTCGCCATGGGTGATGATCACATCGACCCCGGCACCGCCGTCGATGGTGTTTGACCCGGCGCTCGCCGATATGTTGTCGATCCCGTCGCCGCCGAACAGCATGTCATTGCCGGTGCCGTCCTTCAGCGTGTCGTTGCCGTCGCCGCCTTCCAGCGTGTCGTTACCCGCACCGCCCAGCAGAAGGTCGTCGCCGTCCTCGCCATCCAGCGTGTCGTTGCCTGTTCCGCCCTGCAGTTCGTCATCGCCGGCGTCGCCATATCCCTCGTCATTGCCGTTACCGCCAAAGATCCCGTCATCGCCGGCATCCCCGAACTGCCGGTCATTGTCGTCACCGCCGAACAGCGTGTCGTTGCCGGTGCCACCGAACACGATGTCATCTCCGGCATAAGCCGAGATTTCGTCATTGTCCGCGCCGCCAACCAGCACGTCCTTTAGGTCGGTGCCCCAGATCAGATCGTTGCCCGCATCGCCGATTGCCAGGCCGCCATGGCCATCATCGAACCGGTCGTCCAGCGCCAGCCGGATCTGGTCCTCGCCCGCGCGGCCCGTGATCATCGACCGCCCCTCCAGCAGGTCGTCGCGCGGGCTGATCTCGCCGGTCAAAGGGCTGTAGACATCGCCGACGAGTGCGACCGGATTGATCAGCATGTCGACAACGGCATTCTTGAATTCGATGAAGTCCTCGGCCAACGACTTGAAGGCCTCGAAAATGCCGTTTGTCAGCGCATCGACGATTTGGCTGATCTGGTCGAACAGCGGGTCCATGATCTTCGAGATTGCATCGCCGACGGCATCACCCACCGCATCGGCGAGCTTGGTCAGACCAAGGGCATCGGCAATCCCATCGATAACGCCATTGATCAGGCTGATCACCGGGCCAAAGAAATCCAGCACCGGCTGCACCGCGTCCTGCACCGACCGCAGGACCCCGAGCACATCATAGATCGGCGAGAGGACGTCGTTCAGGGTGTTGATCAGGCCCGTGCCGACATCCTTGAAGAACGTGAACGCATCATCGATCGCACCCAGCGTGTCACCGATCAGGCCGCTCAGGAAATCGGCCAGATCGCCGATCGGCCCCGCAAAGGCCGAGATTACCGTGTTGATCGCGTTCCCGATCCGGTCGAAAATCTCCTTAACGTATTCGATCCAGTCCACCCGGTAATCGAAACGCGCCCCGAAGACATCCATCGCGTCCTGAAAGTCGGACTGCACGCTTTCGGGCAGCGCGATCACCAGATCGCTTTCCGGATCGGCCGGGTCTTCGCGCACCAGCGCCAGCGAGTCCTCCATTGACTGGGTGAACTCGGCCAGATCGTTGATTTCCTCTTCGTGGAATGTGCGAAGCGCTTCGATCCCGTCGCGCAGTCCCTTGACGAAGTCAGCCGCGTCGCCCGCGTTATCCGCGAATTTCAGCACCTTCGAGCTTGGCAGCGTCTTCAGATACTTTTCTGTCGCGCCGATGGCGTCGTCCAGCTTGTCGATCAGGATCTTGAACGTCGACTGAAACTCGTTGTTTGCCCGGTCCGCCGCCTTCGCGATGTTCTTGACGATGGCGTTCGGAAACAACTTCAGTGTATCGAGCACCGGTTCGGCGGTGATTGATCCGCCCTGTATCAGGAAAGCTTTCTCGCGGGCCTGGCGCAGGGCTTTCAGGTTTTCCTCGGCGGTCTCGACGGACTCTTCGAAAACTTCGGCCGTCGCGCCCAGCGCGCCGATCGTCTCCAGCACCACGTCCAGCCCATCGGGCGCGTTCGGATCGTTCGGGTCCCAGTCGATGGCCGTCTGCAGCGCGATCTGGGCACCCTGTACCGCTTCGATCCGGCGACTCATCTGCGCGAACGCATCGTCGCCCACCCGCTTGCCCAATCGTGTCCCGATACGCAGTGCCATGATCAATCCCCTTCGTCATGGGCTGCCAATGCCGTTTCCGGCTTGGACAGACCGAAAATTCTTCAACCTGTCCTTGCACCTTACGTTGGGGCAGACCGGCGGGGTATGGGGTGTTTACCCCATATTCAGTGTGGCCAATCGCACGTCTTTGGACGCGGTGTTCAGATCAGCGGGACAGTCACGCGCACGCCCGTTCCGCCCTTGCGCCCCGGCGCAACATCAACGATCAGACCGTGCGTCTCGGCAACGCGGGTCACAATCGCCAGGCCCAGGCCCGATCCCCGCACAGGATCGTCCAGGTCGGTCAGACGAACCGACCGGGCGCAGGCCTGCTCAAACGCCGCCGCATCCAGACCAGAGCCCGTGTCGTGCACTTCAATGCGCACGAAACGACCAGCCCGGCGCACACCCATCAGCACCCTGCCCTGCTGTGTGTATTTGATGGCATTGGACACCAGGTTCGTAACGATGCGCATGGTGTCCAGCGGCGGCAACGCAATCCGATGGGCGCAGGGCACCACGTCGAACCGCAGGTCCTTGTCCGCCGCATCGGCCTGAAACATCCCGTGCACCGCGGTCATCAGTTCACCCAGATGGACCCCATTGGGCTCGGCGCGAACCAGATCGCCGGGTTTAATCTCAAGCTCGTCCGCGATCAGCTGATCCAGATAGGCGAACGTGTCTTCAAGATCCTTCACCTTGCTGTCGGACGGGACCTCGTCATTGATCAGCGTCTGAACATTCAGACGCAGCGCCTGCAGCGGCTGTCGCAGATCGTGCACCGTATCGCTCAACCGGCGATCCCGGCTTTCTGCAAGCTCCTGGGCCACGGCGTAACGAGCCTCCAGATCCTGCAACCGGCTGGACAGGCGCAGGCCGCGCTGGGCAGTTTCCAGACTGGCTTTCAAAGCGTCGGACCGTTGCCGGTTCATTTGGTTGAACCTGTCCAGTATCGCCAGCCCCATGAAGGCCGCGTCAGTCACTGTGACGATCCGCATCGAGGCGAACTGCACCTCTTCCGAGATATCCAGACCCAGCCAGTGGCGCGACGTCATGATCGCGCTGCTGATCACCGCCCCCGACCAGGCGATCACATAGAACCTCACCTCGCGCAGACGGGACAGTGCAGCGATAAAGCCAGATATCGCGAACAACAAAATGCTCAGGAATGCCAACAGGACCAGCAGCTTCTTTATCAATTGCGTGTCGACCAAGATGGTCGATGCAACCATCCCGATCGTCAGCGCGATGTCGAACAGAAGCACCTTATCCAGCCACGGATGATACCGCGACGTCTGCAGGAATATCCGTGCAAAGCTGGCCCCGCCGATGATGATCAGCGACCCGGTGACGACAGAAGCAAAGGAATTGAACGCGGCCGCATCGGGCCAGAGATACCGGAACGCATTGCCATCGGCATGCATCAGGAACAACAGCACCCCGCACGCATAAAGCGCATAGGCTGCGAATACTGCGTTGCGCATGGCCACATAGGCCAACAGCGCGGCAATGGTCAGGGCAAGCACCATACCGTAATAGATCGCGTTCTGGACCATCCGGCTGTTCGCGCGGGCGACAAAATCATCCAACGGCAAGATCGAGAATGTCGTCTGCGAGGCACCGCCAGACCGGTACGCGATGATCAGGTCGGCCGCCTCGCCCGGTTGCAGCCGAACCGGTATCGTCACCTCAGGGTGGTCGATTTTCCGGTCAGAATAGGTGGTACGCGGATCCTGGGCTTCCAGCAGCTCGGGCGCACCATCCGCGCCGATTTTCCAGGCCCGCAGCCAGGGAAAGAAGTTTTCGCGAAAGGCAAGACGCCAGTCATCCTCGCGTTCGGTCGCATTCTCAACGCTCAGGCGTATCCAGATTGTGCCCTTGGTGTAGTCGTAATTGATGTTGTGCCCTTCAAGCGGGGTAAAACCAGCAGCGCTCTGGTTCGCGATCGTGACAGCGCTTTCCGTGTCCAGCAGCGTCTCCAGATACCCGTCCAGCTCTTCAGCCAGAACCGGGCCCTTCAGGACCAGCGGCAATGGGCGCTCTTGCGCCCCTGCGCCGATCACGGCAAGGTTCAGCCAAATGCCTATAATTAAAAGAATTCCCCGCATTGCGATGCACGTTACATTCGGCAAGACGCCCCGTCGATGACTCATACTGTTCTGATTGCAGACGACCACGCCCTGATCCGTCGCGGCATGCGCGATGCGATCACTGCGCTGCCCGGTGTCCAGGTGGTGGGCACCGTCGCCGACGGCATCACGGCGGTGGCCGAAACCAGACGCCTTATGCCGGACCTGATCGTTCTGGACATGTCCATGCCCGGTCTGTCCGGGATCGAGGCTTTCGCGGAAATCCGCCGGTGGTCACCGGACACGAAGGTCGCGATCGTCACGGGCAATCCCACGGCAGCCCTGTTCGTTGAACTGGAAAAAGCGGGCGTCGACGGATTGTTCGTCAAGTCCTGCCCCATCGACGAGCTCTGCAACGGTCTTCTCAACGTACTTACTGGCAGACGCGTGGTGTCTGAAGACGCGCGCGCACTGTTGGACGTGGCAGAAGGCGCAGCGGGATTGTCGGTGCGCGAGCTTCAGGTGCTGCAGGGCGTTGGAGAAGGGCTGAACAACACGGCCATTGCCGAGCGTCTGACCATCTCTCCCAAAACCGTGGACAAGCACCGCACATCGCTGATGCGCAAGCTTGACGTTTCGACGTCCGCCGCGCTGATCGTCAAGGCGGCGCGCGAGGGGCTGGTCGATCTCTAAGTGAAGCCCTGCGTCACTTTATGTTCGATCGATCGGCTGGCCGGAGAGGCGGAGCCGATCTCCGCAAATTACAAACGACTACCCGAAAATCATTCGCCGCATCACACCGTCACGCTCGACAATCGCGTGCTTCAACGCGCCCGCAATGTGTGCGCCCAGGATCAGCGTCAGACCAAGGCCCGTGTAGAAATGGACGGCTCCAAAAAACTTGCTCAACTCCTCTGATCCTGGCTGGAACGGGTCCGGCATCTCGAAAAGACCGAAAACCATGTTCTTGATCTGGATCGGATAGGCCCCCTCGTCATTGAAGGGCGACGCCGACGACATCAGCCACCCGCTCAGCGGCAGCGCGAACATCAGCAGATAGAGCGAGAAATGAGAGAAATGGGCCGCCGCCCTTTCGATCCCGACCATGCCGTCCGGCATTGAGGGGGTCGGGTTCACGACCCGCCACAGCAGGCGCAGCACTGCCAGCGTAAAGACGACAAATCCGAAACTCTTGTGCCATTGCACCAGACCCAGCTTCGCCGGATCACCGGGATTGAAGCCAAAGGTCAGGTAAAAGCCGAACCCCAGCATCGCGACGATCAGGAATGCCATCGACCAGTGCAGCAGCCGGGCTGGCCAGCCCCAGGTTTTCGAAGAGTTTCGCGTCGCCATACGGCCTGACCCCGTGGGTTTACCTGATCGCCTGATGGGCGACGGGTGAACGCGCACCACAGATGGCGCGCGTTAGGGTTGATCACAGCAGACGTTACCGGGGCACATCTGCCCCGGCCAAAAGTCGCGGCGGTCTTTAGCCTGTCGGGCTCATTTCCAGATCGATGCGGATCGGGATGATCGCACTGACCGCAGGCGCGGCATAGCTGACGCCAAAGGCCGTGCGGTCGATCTCGCCCTCAATGGTGAAACCCGCAATCGTTTTGTCCGGATTGAACGGCGACGGGCCCAGTTTGTTCAACGTGGCCTGCAGCGTGATCGGCTGCGTCACACCGCGGATGGTCAGATCGCCGGTGATGTCCGCGGTCTCGGCACCGGTCGGTTTGACGCCGGTCGAGACAAACGTGATTTCCGGGTGATTTTCGACGTCCAGGAAGTCTTTGCCGCGAATATGCTGGTCCCGCGCTTCCCAGAACGTGTCGACCGAAGCGGCATCGATCGTGAAGCTTACCTTTGTCGCTTCGACGCTCGACGGATCAAAGTCGACGCTCGCATCGAACTTGCGGAACTGACCGTGGGTGGTCGAAAAACCCAGATGCCCGACGGTGAACGTCACATGGGCGTGGCTCTTGTCAATCGCGTAGGGTTCCGCATGGGCTGCAAAAGGCAGCGTCACAGCCAATGCAGCGGCAGCGATAAAGTTGGTGATACGCATCCTGATCTCCTTCGAGTTGTGCAGAGCATGTAAGGCCCCAGCCCGCTCTGTCACTGATCTACGATGGATTGGATTTGGATCAACGTGAAACAACTATAATTTGTTTTGCGCATCCGAGAAGAATTCGCCGCTTTTGCCCGTTAATCTGACTGCTGAGCGGGTAAAACCCGCCGGGTAGTTGGTGTTACCGCGTCGGAACGGGTGTCTCACCCCGGTAATCATAGAAACCCCGGCCTGCCTTGCGGCCCAGCCATCCCGCCTCGACATATTTCGTCAGCAGCGGACAGGGCCGATACTTGGTGTCCGCAAGCCCGTCATGCAGCACGTTCATGATCGACAGACAGGTGTCCAGGCCGATGAAATCCGCAAGCTCCAGCGGCCCCATCGGATGACGCGTCCCCAGCTTCATCGCCGTATCGATGCTTTCGACCGTCCCGACACCCTCATATAGCGTGTAGACCGCCTCGTTGATCATGGGCAGAAGGATCCTGTTCACGATGAAGGCCGGGAAATCCTCCGCCACCGCCACCGTCTTGCCCAGCGACGCCACAACCCCCTTCATCGTCTGAAAGGTCTCGTCATCCGTGGCGATCCCGCGGATCAGTTCCACAAGGTTCATGACTGGCACAGGGTTCATGAAATGCAGGCCCATGAACCTCTCCGGCCGGTCCGTCGTGCTGGCCAGCCGGGTGATCGAGATTGACGAGGTGTTCGTCGTCAACACCGTGTGTTCCGCCAGATGCGGCGCAAGCGCCTTGAGGATGTCGACCTTCACCTGTTCCTGCTCGACCGCCGATTCCACGATCAGATCACAGGCGCCCAGCGCAGCGATATCGCCCTGGGCAGCCACACGGTCGATAACCGCGCGATGCTCGGCAGCATCCAGCCGACCGCGCTCCACCTGCTTTGCAAGCTGCCCGTCAATGAAACTGCGCCCGGCCGCCAGCCGATCCGCATCGATATCATTCAGCGCAACATCGTACCCTGCCTGCGCAAAAACCTGCGCAATGCCGACGCCCATCTGCCCGGCGCCAATGACGCCAACGGTCCGGATTTCCATGATCCGTGATCCCCAGTTCTGTTGTCTCTGACAGAAGCCGCGGCCCCTGCATCGGACGCTTATGGTGCGCCGCAGCAGAAACCATAGGACTGCCCCCGCGTGCCTGTCCATGGCCCGCCGCAGAAAATCTGTGAAATAATGTTTCTTATGCCGAAAAGGAAAAGGCCGGGCACCAAGGCCCGGCCCCCAGCATCTTTTCGAGCGGGTTAGCCCAGCGCCGATTCCAGCTCCGGCAGCACCGAGAAGAGGTCCGCGACCAGCCCGTAATCGGCAACCTGGAAGATCGGGGCTTCCTCGTCCTTGTTGATCGCAACGATCACCTTGGAATCCTTCATCCCCGCCAGGTGCTGGATGGCACCCGAGATACCGACGGCGATGTAGAGATCCGGGGCCACGACCTTGCCGGTCTGGCCGACCTGCCAGTCGTTCGGGGCGTAGCCAGAGTCAACGGCCGCGCGCGATGCACCGGTTGCCGCGCCCAGCTTGTCAGCAACCTTCTCGATCAGCTCGAAGTTTTCCTTCGATGCCATTCCGCGGCCACCGGAAATAACGACCTTGGCCGAGGTGAGTTCAGGCCGGTCCGAGCTGACAGTCTTGTCCTCGACCCACGACGACAATCCTGCGTCATCCGCAGCACCGATTGTCTCGACCGCCGCTGACCCGCCTTCGCCGGCTGCATCGAACGTCGATGTCCGGATGGTGACGACCTTGGTCGCGTCCGAAGACTTCACCGTCTGGATCGCGTTCCCGGCATAGATCGGGCGCACGAAGGTCTCGCTGTCGACCACTTCCTGAATGTCAGAGATCACCATGACATCCAGCAGTGCCGCCACACGCGGCATGACATTCTTTGCCGCTGCAGTTGCCGGTGCAGTGATGTGGCTGTAATCGCCTGCAAGCGATACAATCAACGCTGCAACGTTTTCCGCCAAACCGTTGGCATAGAGCGGAGAATCTGCAGACAGAACCTTGCTCACACCGTCCAGTTTTGCTGCGGCTTCCGCCGCGCCTGCAGATCCGGCACCGGCGCACAGCACGGTCACATCGCCCATGGCTTTCGCGCCGGTCAAAGCCTTTGCGGTGGCATCGACAGCCAGTTCGCCGCCAGAGACTTCAGCAAGAAGAAGAACAGCCATCTCAGATTACCCCCGCTTCATCTTTGAGTTTCGTGATCAGTTCGGCGACGCTGTCGACCTTGATCCCGGCCTTGCGTGCCGGAGGTTCGGTTGTCGACACGACCGCCAGCCGCGGCGCAACATCGACACCCAGATCTGCCGGGGCCTTGATGTCCAGCGGTTTCTTCTTGGCCTTCATGATGTTCGGCAGCGATGCATAGCGCGGCTCGTTCAGCCGCAGATCGACAGTAA
>JBCCMP010000039.1:0-18757 GCA_039026295.1 Pseudomonadota bacterium
CGCCCTGCCCCGGCGCATGCATATCGGCCAGAACGACTGGGTGCATCGGCGGCCTGCCGGGAAACGCCGTGCTTGAGGTCACAGATCTGGTCTGCCGCCGGGGCGGGCGCACTGTCCTGTCGGGCGTCGGTTTCACCGTCCCGTCAGGGGAGGCTGCACTGGTGCGCGGGCCGAACGGGGCCGGCAAGTCCACCCTGCTGCGGGTTCTGGCCGGACTGCTCGGCTTTCAGGGCGGAACGCTGCGGCTCGGCGATGCAGACCTGCCGGGGGACCCGGGGATCTGGCAGGAACAGGTCGCCTATGGCGGACATCAGGACGCCGTGAAGCCGGCTTTGACGGTGCGGGGAAACCTGCAGGCCTGGGCGCGCATTCTGGGCGGGGCGTCGGTGGACGCGGCGCTTGACCGGTTCGGGCTGGCAGGCATCGCGGATCGTCCCGCAGTGGAGTGTTCGGCGGGACAGAAGCGCAGGTTGGGACTGGCGCGCTTGATGCTGCAGGACCGGCCGTTGTGGCTGCTGGACGAGCCGACCGTTTCGCTGGATGCCGAGACCGCCGAGATGGTCGCCGGGATGGTCAGGGAGCATTGCGCGAAGGGTGGAACAGCCCTTGTCGCCAGCCATGTGCCGATGGATCTGGGGCCCGGGCCGGTCGTGGAGATTGCCAGTGATTTTGGCGGCAGGCCCGCGACAAAAGAAGACCCGTTCCTGAGTGGAGACTGGGCGTGAGCGCTTTTACCGCCCTGATCCGCCGGGACGTTGCCCTGGCACTTCGGCTTGGCGGCGGCGGATCGGTCGGGGTCGCCTTCTTCGTGCTGGTGGTCGTGCTGGTTCCATTGGGGGTCGGGCCAGAATTCGACGCCCTGTCTTCAGTCGCAGCGGGTATCCTGTGGATCGCCGCCCTGCTGGCGGCTCTGCTGTCGCTGGACCGTCTGTTTCAGGCGGATTTCGAGGATGGATCGCTGGATCAGTTGATGCTGTCACCGTTGGCACTGGAACAGGTGGTTCTGGCCAAGGTTCTGGCGCATTGGCTGACCACGGGTCTGCCGATGGTGGTGATTGCCCCGCTGCTCGGGGCCTCGCTTGGCGTGCCCGATGCGGCGCTTTGGGCGCTGACGGCCAGCTTTGCGGTCGGCACCCCGGCGCTCAGCCTTGTCGGGGCGATCGGCGCGGCAATCACCGTCGGCGTTCGGCGCGGCGGGCTGCTGCTGTCGGTGCTGGTGCTGCCGCTCTACATCCCGACGCTGGTCTTCGGGGCACAGGTCGCGCAGCAGGCGTTGCAGGGGTTCGATGCCCTGTCCACGCTGGCGTTGAACGGCGTGATCACGCTGATCGCCGGGGCCGTCGCCCCCTTTGCCGCGGCCTATGCCTTGCGGGTCAACGCGGGCTGAGGGTGTTTACATTGGTGCGCAATTGATCACGATGCGCTGACGGCCTGCGCGCGCAGGCGCAGCAGGAGAGCGTCATGCGCATCGACTTCGCCGATATCGAGCCCAAGCTGAAATACAAGATCATGACCGCGGCGATCATCCCGCGCCCGCCGGCGCTGGTGACGACGGTGGACACCGACGGCACGCCCAATGCCGCGCCCTATTCGTTTTTCAACGGCTTCTCTGACGAGCCGCCGATTGTCGGGCTTGGCATTGCCCGGCGGGATTCCGGGCCGAAAAAGGACACCGGGCGCAACATCGAGGAGACGAACGAGTTCGTCGCCCACATCGTCGATGCCGGGATCTTCCAGGGTATGCTGGTCACGGCGGCCGACTTTCCGGCCGGGGTCGACGAATTGCCCCTGGCCGGGCTGGAGACCGTGCCCTGCGATCACGTCAGACCGCCCCGGATCGTCAAGGCGCCGGTGGCCTTCGAATGCAAGCGATACGTGACTGTTCAGTGCGGCGTTGCACGGGACATTGTGTTGGGGGAGGTTCTGGCCGCCCATATCCGCGACGATCTCTGGGATGGCGGCAAGGAATACATCACCTGGGGAGACGAGATGCCGATCGGGCGGCTGTTCGGCACGCTCTATGCAGATCTCGGCAAGCCCTATTCCGGGCCGGTGCCGGATCCGGCGGAGCTGATGAAATGAGACCTCGCCGATGAACTTCGATCTCGTCATCCGCGGTGGCAAGCTGGCCACCGCCAATGAAGTCTTCACGGCCGATATCGGCATCACGAACGGTCGGATCGCCGGGTTGGGGCACGCCCTGACCGGCGTGCAGTCCTATGACGCGACCGGCAAGATCGTGGTTCCCGGCGGAATCGAGAGCCATTGCCATATCGCGCAGGAAAGCTCGACCGGCATGATGACGGCGGATGACTACCGGACCGGCTCGATCAGCGCGGCGTTCGGGGGCAACACGACGATCATTCCGTTCGCGGCGCAGCTGAAGGGTCAGGCGATCGAGGAGGTCGTGCGGGTCTATGACGAACGGGCGTCGATTTCGGTGCTGGATTACTCCTACCATCTGATCGTGACGGATACCGCCGTCGACGGCTTTCGCGACCAGATGCTCGGCGTCTTCAACCGGGGCATCACCAGCTTCAAGGTTTTCCTGACCTATGACATCGCGCTGACCGACGAAGAGTTCCTGGATGTGCTGGAGGTCGCCCGCGATGCCGGTGCCCTGACCATGGTGCACGCAGAGAACAATGCCTTGGTCAACTGGATGCGGAAACGGTTGGGCGAAGGCGGGCATGTGGCGCCGAAATTCCATGCGCCGTCGCGCCCCAGGGCATCCGAAGCAGAGGCGATCAGCCGGGCGGTCACGCTGGCGGGCTATCTGGATGCGCCCCTGTTGATCGTTCACGTCTCGACAGCGGAAGGCGTAGCCGAGGTGTCTCGGGCAAAGCTGGCGGGAAAGGCGATCTATGGCGAGACATGCCCGCAGTACATGTTCCTGACGGACAAGGACCTCGACCGGGCGGATGGCACCAAGTTCATCTGCTCGCCGCCGCTCAGGGATGATGAGACGCAGGATCTTTTGTGGCGGGCACTGCAGACTGGGGCGCTGGACCTCTATTCCTCGGACCACGCGCCCTATCGCAATGACAAGACGGGCAAGCTGTCAAAGGGGGGCGATGATTTTCGATCGGTGGCGAACGGGATGCCGGGGATCGAACTCAGGCTGCCGCTGCTTTTCTCGGAAGGGGTGATGAAGGGCCGGATCACCCTGCCCCAGTTCGTGCAGCTTTCGTGCGCGAATGCCGCGCGGCTTTTCGGGTTGAACCCGCGCAAGGGCACGCTGGCAATCGGTGCGGATGCGGATCTGGCGATATGGGACCCGGATGTGCAGTGGACCGTCCGGCATGACGAGATGCACGACAACATGGACTATTCGCCGATGGAGGGGATGGAGCTGACGGGCAAGCCTTCGGCGACGCTGCAGCGCGGGCGCTTCGTCACCCGTGACGGCGCGCTGGTCGCCGAACCCGGGGACGGCCGGTTCCTGCGCCGTGACCGGTTCGACCGCACCGGTGTGCCGGGCGTGATCCCGCCCGAGATGGATCCCGCCCGGAACTTCGGCGCCGATCTGTCGCCGGCCGGGGGAGCACCATGGCGCTGATCAGGGTCATCAACCCGAATTCGAACGAAGATGTCACGGCAGGGCTGACCGACGCGGTTGCCCCCTTTGCCATGCCCGGCCGGATCGACATCACCTGCGAGACACTGGAGAGCGGCCCCTTCGGCATCGATAGCCAGCGCGACGTCGAGAGCGTAGCCCTGCCGCTGGCCGAGCGGATGCACGCCCGTCCCGCCGATGCCTTCGTGATCGCCTGCTATTCGGACCCCGGGCTGGCCCTTTGCCGCGCGGAGATTGCCGCACCGGTCTTCGGAATTCAGGAGAGCGGGCTGGCCATGGCTCTGACACGCGGAGAGCGGTTCGGCGTGATCGCCATCGCCGATGCCTCGATCCCGCGTCACCTGAGGGCGATCAGAACCATGGGTCTTGAAAGCCGCCTGGTCCGCGAACGCGCCCTGAACCTGACGGTCGCCGAAAGCGCGGGAGAGGCGGTTTTCGGACGGCTGGAGGAGACCGGCCAGGCGCTGATTGGCGACGGTGCGGATGTCATCATTCTAGGCTGCGCGGGGATGGCGCGGCATCGACAGAAACTGGAGGCGGCGCTGGGCTGCCCGGTGATAGACCCCCCGCAAGCCGCTGTTGCCCACGCCCTGGGAGCATTGTTGGCGTAAGCGTGCTTTTCTTTACACGGAATTGAACAAAGTCCGACGACAATTCACATCAGAAAAATCACGATTGAACAGAAATCCTGGAATATATTTATAGATAACATGAATTTACCAGATTCCTTGTCCCGACATTAACAGCTTCGTCATAAACATTTCCGTGTCGTTTGGATGGCGTGGTCGTGATTATGATCTCGACTTGGTGCAACGGGCCCGCTGTCCACAACTACGGATAGGAAAGGGAACTGCACATGTCCAAGTTTTTCAATTGTATGCGTGACGAAGAAGGCGCAACCGCAATCGAATACGGCCTGATTGCCGGGCTGATTGCCGTTGTGATCATTGCGGCGGTGACCCTGCTGGGAACCGACATCCAGGGCGTGTTCACCGGTTTGTCCGACGCGATCTAAAGCGCGGCATGAACCCGCGCCGTGCCCGGATATTGCCCGGGCACGGCGCAGCCCCGGCACTTGCCGGGATCTGCGGCTCAGGGGTGTTGAGATGATCCGCTTGCTCAAAAGATTTCAGTCCGACGATAGTGGTGCAACTGCGATCGAATACAGTCTGATTGCCGCAGGAATTGCGGTCGTCATAATCGCAGCGCTCACGCTTGTTGGGGCTGATGTGCAGGGGATTTTCCAAGGCCTGGCCGACTCGTTGTAGCGCCCCGCGGGCGCTGGGAGACCGAAGGATACGTCATGGGCATGACCTACCTGTCATTGGGCGCTGCCTGCTGCCTGTTCGTAGGCGTGTTGGCCCATGCAAGCTTCACTGACCTGAAGCGGCGCCGGATCATGAACGTGGCGGTCCTCGCGCTGTTGGCAGGGTATCTGCCTTTCGCCGCACTGCTGGGCGTTGGCACAACCGAAATCGTCACGGGGCTGGTCGCCGGGGTTCTGGTGTTTGTCATCGGTTTCGCGTGCTTCTGTGCCGGATGGATGGGCGGCGGCGACGTGAAACTTGCGGCCGTGATCACGCTTTGGCTGGGGGCCAACCTTGTCCTGCCGTTCCTGATGTTGTCGGCGGTCTTCGGGGGGCTGCTGGCGCTGCTGTTCCTGGGCCTCAGGCACTGGCAGGCCAGAATCGATCACGGCCAGACGCCGCCGGTCGAAGGAATCCCTTACGGACCGGCACTGGTTCTGGCGGCGCTGATCCTGTTCCCGTCGTCGCACTGGTTTGCCGTGGTCTGAGCGTAGGATGCCAAGTCGATATGAGTCTGATGAAACCGAAAGGACCCTGAGATGGTTCTGCGTCTAATGATCCTTGTCTTCGCGCTGGGCGCTGCAGGCGGCGCTGCCTGGCTGACAATGTCGATGAACAAGCAAAGTCAGGCTCAGCAGGCCGCCGCGCCGCAGGAGGTCATCACCAAGGACGTGCTGGTCGCCTCGGCGGCGATCGCCGGGGGTGAGGTGCTGTCGCCCGACAAGATACGGTGGCAGCCCATGCCCGAGAACGCGGTCAACGACCAGTTCATTCTGCGGGCGGCGCAGCCCGAGGCAATAGCCGACCTGAGCGGGTCCTTCGTCAACCGCGCCTTCGCGCAGGGCGAGCCGATCCGCGCAGAGCGGCTGATGGCAACCAACATCAATCTTTTGTCCAACAAGATCACGCCCGGCAAGCGCGCGGCAGCGGTCAAAATTTCAGCGGAGAATACGGCAGGCGGGTTCATCCTGCCCGGCGACCGGGTCGATGTCATCCACACCGTGACCAAGCCCGGTGCCAGCGGCCAGCCTGCGGTGAACGTGTCCGAGATCATCATCTCGAACGTACGGGTGCTGGCGATCGACCAGACAGCGGTCCAGACACCCGAGGGTTCGGTCGTCGGTCAGACCGCCACGCTGGAGCTGACCCCGGAGGACGCCGAACGGATCATGGCGGCCGAAGCATCGGGGCTGCTCTCTCTTGCCCTGCGCTCGGTCACCGATCATGCCGAGACCCTGCAGGACGTATTGGTGGTCGTCGACGAAGTGGCGGAAGGGGATCAGATCACCTCGGACAATCTGCGCTGGCAACCGGTTTCGAACCCGCAGATGCACCCGCAGTTCATCCGCCGGGACGAGCAGCCGGATGCGGTCACCGAACTGAGCGGATCATTTGTCGACCGGGCCTTCGCCGCGGGCGAGGCGCTGCGCGAGGCGCGGCTGCTGAAGGTGAACATCAACCTGATGTCGCACCGGTTGGAGACGGGCATGCGTGCCGCCTCGGTCAAGATCTCGGCCGAAAGCACCGCAGGCGGCTTCATCCTGCCGGGCGACCGGGTCGATGTGATCCACACGATCTCGAAACCCGAGACCGAGAGCGAACCGAAGCGCAACGAGAGCGAGATCATCATCCGAAATGTCAGGGTTCTGGCCATCGACCAGACCTCGGAGCAGACGGCCGAGGGCTCGGCCATTGGCAAGACCGCCACGCTGGAGCTGCGCCCGCGGGATGCCGAGCGGATCATGAATGCCGAAGCCTCGGGCCGCCTGACGCTGGCGCTCCGGTCCGTCAATGATCACAGCGAAGATGTCTCGGCCCAGGTCGAGGAAGCGATCCGGACGGTGCGCATTCACCGCGCAAATGAAACGTCGACCGTCACGCTGCGCTGACGCACGGACCCAGATTGGAGAGCAGAGCAATGGCCGCCGCCCCGCTGCAGAAACTGATGGAAGACGCGCCCGCAACAGCCGAGCCAGCGCACGAGACCGTTTGCGAGCTGGAGGCTGCGCGCATCCCTCACATCTCGGTTCATGTCTACCGCGAAACGGACAACTTCGCCGAGGTCTGGTCAAATGCGGCCGCCGACCGGCGGATGGTCAGCACCACGACCACCATTTACGGCGGCGGCTTCCCGGCGGCGATCAATCACTACAAGAACGAGGGGACGCCGGACCTGCTGATCGTCGAGACGGACACGACGCCCGACATTCTGGAATACGAGATCGATGCGCTGGCCGAGGTCTGCGATCCGGGCACGCAACTGATCGTTGTCGGGCACTGCAACGACATCGCGCTCTATCAGAAAGTCCTGAGCATGGGGGTGGCCAACTATCTGGTCTATCCGGTGACTGTGCCGTCGATCATTTCGGCGATCTCGGACGTCTATGCCCAGCCCGGCCGCGCTAAAATCGGAAAAATCCACGCAGTTGTTGGCGCAAAGGGCGGCGCTGGTTCGTCCACCGTCGCACAGAATCTGGCGCTGGAATTATCGAGACGCCAGGTCTCCGACGTGCTGCTCGTCGATCTGGACCTGCACTTCGGGACGGCTGCGCTCAATCTGGACGTCGAGGCCAACCAGGGGCTGGGTGAGCTGATCGACCAGGGCGAGCGGCTGGATGTCGCCACGTTGGACCGCGTTCTGGTGAAACGGGGCCTGCATCTGAACCTGCTGGGTTCGGTGCACGCACTGGATCACGGCCAGCACCTAACACTGGACGGGCTGGAGCGGATCCTGGAGGTTGCAGGCAGCCACATCTCTCAGATCGTGCTTGATATCCCGCATATCTGGGCGGACTGGACGGAACGCTGTCTTGCGGCCGCGGATACGGTAACGGTGGTATCAACGCCGGAGCTTCCCAGCCTGCGCAACGCCCAGACATTGATGACGCAGTTGAAAACCCTTCGGCCGAACGACCGGCCGCCGAAGCTGGTTCTGAACCAGATCGGCATGCGGCGGAGGCAGGAAATCTCGGCGCGGGATGTCGCATCGATCCTCAAGATCCCGCCCGAAGTTTCGATACCGTTCGAGCCCAAGCCGTTTTCACGCGCCGAGGCGACCGGCAAGATGGTCACCGAACTGGGCCGTTCGGCATTGACCAAGGCTTTCGGCGCGCTCGCGGATGCGGTCGTGCCGCCATACGTCGCGCCCGTCGTCGCAAAGGCGCAAAACCGAAAGCGCTGATCAGGCCGGGAACCGGCTGCATTTCAAGACTGTCATTGAACCGGAGGTTTAATCATGACCGCCAATCGTGTTTCTGTGTCTGGGTTTCTGAACCGTGGCCTTTCCCAAATCAAACGACTGTTCCGCCGTGATGAGGGCGTGTCTGCGGTCGAATTCTCACTGTTGTCGCCCGTCATTGTGATCGGCGGTCTGATGACCGCAGATGCCGGGATGGCGGTCTACGAGAAGATGATGATCACGCAGACCCTGCGGTCCGGCGCCCACAGCGCGATCGCCGCGAAAAGCGAGGCGCAGGTGATGGCCATTCTGAGCGCGACAGCCGGGGACAACTTCACGGTTTCTGAAACCGATACGCCGGCGATCAACGAACTTGGCGTTCAGGTCAGCACCTACTGTGTCTGCCCGTCAGATCGCACGACCCAGGTGTCGTGCACCACGATCTGCACGGGCGGGTCCGACCCGAACGAGTTCTACCGCATGGAGGCGACCAAGGAATTCGTCGGCATCATGTTGCCGGACTTCACGTTGTCAGGATCGATCGACGTGATTGCCCAATGATGCCGTCCTTCCGAAAGCTGCTGCGGTCCGAATCCGGGGCTGCGGCGGTCGAATTCGCGATCATCAGCGTCGTCTTCATCTCGATGCTGGTGGCAACCGTGGATTTCGGCCGCACCCTTTATGTGAAGAATCAATTGTCGTTCCTGGCGGATCAGGCGACCCGGTCGGTTTTGATCAATCCCGCAATCACAACTGTGGCTCTGGAAACCGCGCTGAAGGACGACTTCAATGCCGGAAATCCGGCAGATCTGACGATCACCGTGAATGATGACACGGTCGACGGGAATACCTTCAAGGTGCTGAACATCAGCTATCCCATGACGCTGTTCATTCCGATCCTGACGTCAAAGGCGCTGCAACTGGATGTCACACGCCGGGTGCCGACCGGCTAGCGATCTTTGTCGGCCGTCATCTTTCGCTAAGGTTTCCCGGATATTTCCCTGTCCCGAGAGCGGGATAGCGGAGGTCGGGTGCCGATGAGCACAAGACGCAAGAATTGCCTGAACGCTGCCCTGCGCGTGGGCCTCATGATTGTCGGTTTCGTTGCCGTGCTGGCGGTTGAAGCGGCGCTGTCGATTGCCGATGCACAAGGGCGCAATGTCACGTCTCACGGCCGCTCCGGCGGGATGGCGCTGGATATCCCGATCAACAAATCCGATGTGCTGCGGTCAAACCGCCCGTTCTTCGAGGTTGCGGTCGGCAACCCTGAGATAGCGGACGTTCAGGTTTTGGGGGAGCGTTCGCTCTATGTCTTCGGCCGAAAGTTCGGCTCGACATCGGTCACGCTCTCTGACAATGCCGGGCGGATCATCGCAGTGGTCGATGTAAACGTCATCCACGATGTCTCTCGCGTGAAGCGGATGCTGCACCAATTGATGCCGCAGGAACGAATCGCGGTTCGTGCTGCGAACGACGGTCTGGTGCTGTCCGGGACCGTGTCGAGTTCGACGGTCGCAGCGAACGCTGTTGCCATCGCGGAACGGTTTGCCCCTGAGGCGGTTTCGAACCTCATGGCCGTTCAGGGCTCGCAGCAGGTGATGCTGGCGGTGAAATTCGTTGAAATGCGGCGCGATGCAATCAAACGGCTTGGCTTCAACAGCGCAGGGTCAGTCGCGATCGGCGCGGTCAATACGATCACGGACATCACGACCGCCTTGGTCACGCCGGCATCGATCGCACAGCTTGGTGCCAACCTGACCACAGGAAACGGCACCGATGTGACCGCGTTTCTGGACGTTCTGGAGGAACGTGGCGTCGTGCGAACGCTGGCGGAACCGACACTGGTGGCCATGTCGGGCGACACCGCCGACTTTCTGGCAGGCGGCGAATTCCCTGTCCCTGTCGGGGCGACGGACGGCGAGATCAAGATCGAGTTCAAGAACTTCGGCGTTGGCCTGTCCTTCACGCCAACGGTCCTGTCCGGGGAGCGGATGAACCTGCGCCTCTTCATGGAGGTCAGCGAACCGGACGAGACAGAAGACTTTTCCATCGTCGGCATCAGGATCCCTGGCCTTACGGTCCGGCGCGCCACGACGACGATCGAGCTGAACAATGCAGAGAGCTTCGCCATCGCCGGGCTTCTAAGCGAAAGCTTCTCGGACAATGTCGGACAGGTGCCCTTTGTCGGCGATTTGCCGATCCTCGGCGCGCTGACCCGCTCCACGCAGTACCAGACCGGCCAGACCGAGCTGGTGATGATCGTGACGCCCTATCTGGTGAAACCAGTGAGCGGCGATCGCCTGCGCGCGCCGGCGTTCCGCCCCCCGTCGGAACAGGAACTGTTCCTGGGCGGAACAACGGAGAACCCGGTGAACATATCGCCGCAATTGCACAATTCAGCCGGTTTCTCCGGCGCACATGGGTATTCAACATGGTGAAGCTTGCCGCTCCGATCGCTGTTCTGTCCGTTCTTGCGCTTACAGGGTGCAACACCGACAAATACACCAAGCCCATCGGGCTCGTGCCCCATGGCGAGGCCGTGCGGGCAAACCTGGCGGCGCAGATCATCAATCCGGTCCCGCCTGCCCAACGACCGATCCTGACGGATGCCAATCGCGCGGTGCTGGCACAGGATGCCTATCGGACGGGTGAGGTTAAGGACCCGACCGAAAGCAAGACTGCGCCAAACACGACCGACGCGGAAGAATAAGACCACCGCACACAGCACGCAATCGGGCCAGCATCTCGTCTGGCCATCGGTTCTCCCTTCGGGCATAACGCCGCCGAATCCAGCGAGGGAGACTGAGCGATGCACGATATCCGCCTGATCCGTGACGATCCGGACGCCTTTGACGCCATGCTGGCGCGGCGCGGACTGTCACCGATGTCGGCGGAAATACTCGGCATCGACACCGCGCGCCGCAGCAAGATCACAGCCGCGGAACAGGCGCAGGCCGCGCGTAACTCTGCCTCGAAAGAGGTTGGAAAGGCCAAGGCCAGCGGCGACGAGACGGAGTTCGAGCGTCTCCGCGAACTGGTTGCTGAAAAGAAAGACGAAATCGCCCGGCTGGAAGAGGAAGCCCGGGCCGAAGACGCGCGTCTTTCGGACATCCTGATGAGCCTGCCGAATGCACCGTTCGACGACACGCCGGACGGCGCAGACGAGGCCGCCAATGTCGAGGTCCATCGGTGGGGAACGCCGCCGAGTTTTGACTTTGCCCCCAGGGAGCACTGGGAACTGGGCGAAGCGATGGGCCTTATGGACTTCGAAACCGCGGCCAAGCTCAGCGGATCACGCTTTGTCGTGATGTCGGGGGCGCTGGTACGGGTTCACCGCGCACTGGCGCAGTTCATGCTGGACACGCATATCGACGAGCACGGATTGACCGAGGTCTGGACGCCCGTGCTGGTGCGCGACGAGGCGATGCTCGGCACGGGGCAACTGCCGAAGTTTGCCGAAGACAGCTACAAGACCACCAATGGCTGGTGGTTGATCCCGACAGCCGAAGTCACGCTGACCAACATCATTGCCGACATGATCGTCGAGGAGGATTACCTGCCGCGCCGCTATACGGCATGGACGCAGTGCTTCCGGTCAGAGGCCGGCAGCGCCGGCAAGGACACGCGCGGGATGCTGCGTCAGCACCAGTTCGAAAAGGTCGAGATGGTCTCGGTCACCCGGCCCGAGGACAGCCGCGCAGAGCTTGACCGCATGACCGGCTGCGCCCAGGCGATCCTCGAGAAGCTTGGCCTGCCCTACCGCACAGTCGTTCTGTGCACCGGCGACATGGGTTTCGGGGCCCGGCGCACCCACGACATCGAGGTCTGGCTGCCCGGTCAGAACACCTATCGGGAGATCAGCTCGTGCAGTGTCTGCGGCGATTTCCAGGCGCGGCGAATGAATGGCCGTTTCCGCCCCAAAGATGCCAAGCGACCGGAATTCGTCCATACGCTCAACGGCTCGGGCCTTGCCGTCGGGCGCACATTGATCGCCGTGATGGAGAACGGGCAAAGATCGGATGGCAGTATTACCCTTCCCACGGCGTTGAGCCGTTATCTGAACGGCGCAAATGAAATCACCGCCGATGGACGTCTGGGCTGATTTTCCTCCTGCGTCCGTCTTGATCAGGCACTAAGCTTACCGCGACGGACAGAATCAGTCCGATGCGTTAATGTAAAAAGATCCGGGACCGTGAGGCGGCATATGAACCTGTTTGAAATCGTCCGACGACATCCTTTTGCCGCTTTGGGCGCGGCGCTGATCGTTGCCGGTTGCGGCAACAGTTCGTCGGGTCCCGATGCGGCGGACACGGCCGCGCCTGCGGCGCAGCAAACACAGCCCGCACAGCAGGCGCCGCAAACCGCGGCTGCGGCATCTTCTGGCCAGATAACCGTGCAGAACTGCACCGCCGCATCAGGGGGCGCGATCCATCTTAAGGTGGGGACATCGGAACTGATGATCCCGGCCCGGACAATTCTGGACGTCGTGCCCGCGGGCATGCAACCGCCGATCAATAAGGCAGCCGTGCAGGCCGAACTGCAGCGGCAGGCGGATGCCGGTGCCGGGTGCCCTGGCAAACCCATCGATTCGGGCCTGATCCTGCTTCAGGACGAGCCGCAGCACCCGCTGCTGGATGGCCGTATCGGATTGCTGCAGATGTCGCCGAACGGGATCACGGCACGGTTCGCGGAACTCACGCGAAATCTGCAGAACAACCCGACCCGCAACTGCCAGTCCATGGGCGCGGACCTTATGGGGTGCCTCGGCACCGAGAACCGCGGCGGGCAGAAGACCGACGTGATGTACGTGATCACGACGGATCCGGCAGAAAAAATGCGCACGGGCGGTCCCCTGGCGGCGCGCTGTATCATCAAGGACAAGGCCATTCAGGGCTGCAATCTGATCGAACAGCTGTCCGGCGGTCTTGCAATCGATGCCAGCCTGAGGGCGGGCAGTTATTCGACCGCCGGGCTGCGCAAGGCGCTGCAGTTTGCGACCGCGAAGGTGAATGGACTGCGCCGGAGATAGTGTAATCACATCATCTGCTGCCCTGGGCTGATGCACCGCTGGACCTGGCCCCTCCGCCCCCCTAAAAGCATGATCGAAGCGGGGCCAGGGAGAGGCGGATGCGGATACTTCTGACCAATGACGACGGCATCACTGCGCCTGGCCTGGCGATCGCCGAGGAAATAGCCCGGGACGTCGGCGGACCGGACGCCGAGATCTGGGTGGTCGCACCCGACCAGGAACGGTCAGGCGTCGGCCACTGTGTGTCCTATGTGGCGCCGACACGTCTGACCGAGATCGGCCCGCGGCGTTTTTCGCTGGACGGTTATCCGGCCGATTGCGTTCTGGTCGGCCTGCACAAGGTTCTGAAGGACACCCCGCCCGACCTCGTCCTGTCCGGGGTGAACCGGGGTCACAACGTCGCCTAGGATGTCGTCTATTCCGGAACGGCCGGTGCTGCCATGGAAGGCGGCCTGAACCGCGTCCGGTCGATTGCCTTGAGCCAGTTTTATCGCCAGCCGCCCGAAGGCCCGACCGATCTTTGGGGTGCATCCCGCGCCCACGGCGCGGCGGCCGTTCGCGCCGCATTGAAGATGCCCTGCCCCGACACCGTCTTCTACAACATCAATTTTCCGGCCGTTGATCCCGATGCCGTCAAGGGAACGACCGTCTGCCCCCAGGGCATCCGTGCCGAGGCGACATTTGCAGTGACCAACTATCAGGCTGCAAACAAACGGGAATTCAACTTCCTCAGCCACCAGACGGCAAACCAGTCTGCGCCAGACGGCTCGGACGCGCGGAACCTGATCGATGGCTGGGTCACGATCACGCCCTTGCGTCCGCAACTGACGGCAACGGACCTGATGGACGAGGCCCGCCTGGTTCTGGCCGCGGAGGCATGACGGCGTCGCAGCAGATTGGGCCCACCGGCCAATCGGTTTCGGCGGAAGTGCTGATGCAGTTGATCTTCACGCTTCGCCAGCACGGCGTCACGGACAAGAACGTGCTGACCGCATTCGAGAAAACGCCGCGCGATGTTTTCGTCGAAGATGCGTTCCAGACCCAGGCCTGGGCGGACAGCGCACTCCCGATCTTGTGCGGGCAGACAATCTCGCAGCCCTCGGTTGTCGGGATCATGACGCAGGCGCTGCAGGTCACGCCGCGCTGCAAGGTGCTGGAGGTCGGGGCCGGGTCCGGCTATCAGGCCGCAATTCTGGCGCGCCTCGCCCGCCGGGTTTATGCGATCGAGCGTCACCGCGATCTGGCCATTGCCGCCCGGGGCCGGATGGAGAGGCTGGGCCTGTCCTCGGTCACGCTGAAAACGGGGGATGGAACGAAAGGATGGCCGGAACAGGCCCCCTTTGATCGTATAATCGTCTCTGCCGCGGCCGAGGACGCGCCATCGGGCCTGTTGGATCAGTTGCGTGTGGGTGGCATAATGGTACTACCGGTTGGACAGTCGGACGAAGTGCAGCAATTGATCCGGATCGAAAAGACCGGGACCGGATTGGCGTACAAGGAACTGAGCCAGGTCCTTTTTGTCCCGCTGATCGCCGGAATGCCGTCAGAGAACGGCCCAGATCCGGGGGCATGACCCGCGGACGACACACGAGGCACAAGAGGATGCAGCAGATGACATCGACCTTGTTCTGGAAAAAAACCCGGTTCTGGAAGAAATCCCGCCTTCCCTTGGCGTTCGGTGCGGCCGCCCTGGTCCTGAGCGCGTGTGGTGGCGGCAATCGCGCCGCGCAGCCGCAGGTCGACATCCGGGGCACCAACCCGTCAGGGGCCGCCACAACGACGACGCAAACAACGCCCACGCAGCCGCGCACGACAGCGGGCAATCCAGCGGGCAATTCCGAGATCCTGCAAAATGACGGCTACCAGTCTGTCGTGGCAAAAGACGGCGACACGGTGACCAGCCTCGCCTCCCGTGCAGGGCTGTCCGCATCGGAGCTTGGCGCATACAACGGCCTGCAACCCGGTCAAAGCCTTCGGGCCGGGGATGAACTGATCGTTCCGCCGCAGGCCCAGCAACAATCTTCCGCCCAGACCCGTGTCGTGACCTCGACGCCGCTGGAGACGACGCCGCTGGGCGGCGGCGCTGCAGGCGGGATCGCTGTCGAGGATCCGGATCTTGGCGTTGAAGTTGCGACCGCTGATCCAGCGGGCGGCGCGGCTGGAACCGGCCCTATTGTCACAGATGGACAAGGGCAGACTGCCGGTTCAGGCAGATGGAGCCCGGACCTCGCCGCGGCGGCGATCGACCGATCGGTCGGCGTCGATGAAAACGGCACCCTGGGTGCACCGCCAAGCTCGACCGATCCTGTCCCGCCCGAGCCGCAGGGACGCCGCGTCCTCGAGTCGCCGGATCTCAGCCAGTATCAGACCGATGCGTCGGCCCCGGACGCCGCGCCGGATCCGGCCACCAAACCGCCCACGGCCGAAGAGGTAACGGCGGCCGTGTCCTCACCGGCTGTCAGTTCGGCCCCGCGAGTAAAGCTGCTGAAGCCCGTGCGCGGACCGATTGCTGTTGGCTTCAATCAGGGTAGCGGAGCCGCCAAGAATGACGGTGTCGATTTCGCCGCGCCGGCCGGGTCAAAGGTGGTCGCGGCCGCGGACGGCGAAGTGGCGCTGGTCTCGCAATCGCTGGGCGGACTTGGAACGATCGTGCTGCTGCGCCACGCGGACGAATTGCTGACCGTCTACGGGCGCGTTGACGGCGTTTCCGTTGCAAAGGGCGATATCATCCGGCGCGGCCAGCAGATCGGCGTCGTCTCGGATGCCGCCGCCCCGGCAGAGCCCCGGATGCACTTCGAGGTTCGCCGCGGGGCGACGGTTCTGGATCCGACCCAGTTCCTGTGAGCGAACCGGCGAACACCTACCAAAAAGCGCGGCAGATCCTTCTGAACGCGCTGCCGAAGGGCGGCGTGGGCGTCGAAATCGGCGTCTGGAAGGGTGATTTCTCCGCCCGGCTTCTTCAGGTGGCGGCGCCCCGCATTCTGCATCTGGTTGATCCATGGCAGATCAATCAGGACGAAGCCCACGCGAAGGCATGGTATGGCCGCGAGCGCGGCATCGACATGGATGAGATCCATGCCAGCGTCATGGCGCGGTTCAAGGCGGAGATTGCGGCCGAAAGGGTTGTGATCCACCGCGCCTCCTCCATCGATGCCATGGCGTCATTCGACGACGGAACGCTCGACTTCGTCTATATCGATGGCGATCACGCCTATGACGCGGTTCGGGCTGATCTGGAGATCGCCGTTCAGAAGGTCCGCCCGAAGGGCGTCATCTGCGCAGATGACCACATGCTGGGCCGCTGGTGGGGCGACGGTGTTGTCCGCGCCGTCAACGAAGTTCTGGGGGCTCACCCGCGCAGTCTGACCCTGGTCTTCGCTGCAAACGGCCAGGTGATGATCGAAAAACGCTAGAGCGGTGTCTGATCTGATTGGCGCAGATCACCCGCTCTAAGCCATTTCTATGTCGCGCAGTCTTCCCGGTCCTCGTTTCACTCCGGTCGAGTCTTGCTCTAAAGCGCTACACCTCGCCGCCCGGCCAGATCCTGCACGTACTGCCAGGCGACACGGCCCGAGACAGAGCCTCGCGTCTGGCGCCATTCGATCGCCTCGGCACGCATTTCATCGTCCGTGATCTCGAGCCCGTAGCGGTCGCAATAGCCCCGGATCATGGCCAGGTACTCGTCCTGGCTGCACGGATGGAAGCCGAGCCAGAGCCCGAACCGGTCGGACAGCGACACCTTTTCCTCTGTTGCCTCCGAGGGGTTGATCGCCGACGAACGCTCGTTCTCGATCATGTCGCGTGGCATCAGGTGGCGGCGGTTCGAGGTCGCGTAGAACAGTACGTTGTCCGGCCGCCCGGCGACACCGCCATCCAGAACCGCCTTCAGCGATTTGTAGTGCTGGTCATCCTTGTCGAAGCTGAGATCGTCGCAGAAGACGAGAAACCGCTGGTCCGATCCCCGCAGCAGCTCCAGAAGGCGGCCGATCGAGGGGATGTCCTCGCGATGGATTTCGATCAGGTGCAGCATCCCGTTATCCGCCGCCGCCTGTGCGTGGGCGGCCTTGACCAGCGAGGACTTGCCCATGCCGCGCGCGCCCCACAGCAGAGCGTTGTTGGCGGCAAAGCCGCGCGCAAACCGCTGCGTGTTCTCCATCAGCGTATCGCGCGACCGGTCGATGCCGACCAGCAGGTCCATCTCCACCCGGTTGACCCGTGGAACCGGGCTCAGCGCATCCGGTTCGGTGCCCCACATCCAGGCATTGGCATCAGACCAATCCGGCAGGCGGGCAGGACCCGGTGCGATGCGCTCCAGGGCATCGGCAATCCGCTCCAGCGCGGCGGCACTGCGATCGAGGTCTGTCATCTGGTATCCCCGGGCGCTTCTCGGGCATTCAGGTATGCGACGAGTTTTTCGTTTTCCTGCGCCTCGGTCGATTGGCTGGCACCGTCGATGGGCCGCATCCATGGCGCGCGGCAGTCGCTGAAGATCTCGTCGGTCAGGCTCAGGCCGGACTGATCGTCCAGAAGGCCCACCGCCAGCGAGTCGATACCCCTGTCCTGCATCTTCCAGTAGAGCGTCGTGCCGCAGAGCCTGCAGAAACCGCGGGCACCCCACGCGCTTATCTTGAACTCTTCAATGGTCTCGCTGCCGGTGATCTCGACACCTTCGGCTCTGATCGCGTAGAGCGGTCCACCACCGGTCCAGCGTCGGCACTGGCCGCAATGGCAGGCCAGGAAGGTGGTCTCCGGCAGGCTGGCGCTCAGCCGCACGGTGCCGCACAGGCATTGTCCCGATCGCTTTGTCATGAAGTCCCCCGGATGACTGAGCGCACCGGTTAGCGCAGCGCAGGCATCGCCGCAACGGGCGTCTCAAACGCCTTTTTCAGCGGCCTCGTCGTCCAGATCGTCGTCTTCGAAATCTTCGTCGTCATCCCACTCGTCCTCGGCGGCGCGTTTCTCTTCAAAACGGCGGACCAGAATGATCGAGATCTCGTAGAGGATGTAGACCGGAATGCCGAGCAGGAACTGGGAAATCACGTCGGGCGGGGTGACCAATGCTGCCATCGCGGCGATGCCGACCACGGCGTATTTGCGCCCGCGGGACAACTGGTCTGACGTCAGCAGACCCACCCTGCCCATCAGGGTCAGCAGAACGGGAAGCTGGAACGCCATGCCGAAGGCAAGAAGCATGACTTTGATGAAGCCGATGAACTCGGAGAACCGGTTTTCGTTCTCGATCTGGATGCCGCCTTCGCGGCTGGTCCCCTCCGCGAAGCTGATCAGGAAGTCCAGAGCAAGCGGGATCACCAGATAGTAGGCCAGTGCCGCGCCCGTTATGAAGAGAAACGGTGTCGCGACGAGGAATGGCAGGAAAGCACCCTGTTCGTTCTTGTAGAGACCCGGCGCAACAAAGGCCCATGCCTGATAGGCAATGATCGGGAAGCTGAGAAAGAAGCCGCCCCAAAGCGCGACATTCATGATCGAGAAGAAGACTTCCTGCGGGTTAAGCGACACCACCTTGGCATCCGGATCGGCGGCCAGCAGCGGTCCTGAGAGGAAATCCCAAAGCTGAAAGCGGAACACAAAGCAGATCACCGTCATCGCACCCAGCGCGATCAGTGAATAGACCAACCGCGTGCGCAACTCGATCAGATGCTCGATCA
>JBCCMP010000040.1:0-18660 GCA_039026295.1 Pseudomonadota bacterium
CCAGAACAAGTAGATCAATCTGTACTTGCTGGGTTTCGATCCACCCGATCACTTCTGAGGTATGCCGCGTTTCCATGTCTTTCGATTGCTCTTCCTGCGCAATGTACGTCCGTGCCTGGCCGTCGATTGCGTAACGCAATGTCGCTGCATCGCTTCCATCGCGTGTCTGCATTCCGGCGACAAAGAAGAACGCGTCGCCCGCTTCCATAGAGTATCCGGCATCCGTAACCACATCTGGTGTCACGGCAGCGGTTAGCCCTGCGCCGGACCCGACTTCGACAGCGAGATAGTGCACACTCTCCTCAGCATGGCCCCCACTTGCGGCCTCTTCTTCCTGCATTTGCAATTGGAAGCTTTCAGCTTTGATATTCCGAATGCGGGTAGTCACCGCAGCCCCGTCATTGTCGCTCGCGACCTGCGCAATCACGACAGGAGCATCTGAAAACGCGTCCAGTTGAATGGTACTGAAGGTTTCTTTTACAGATGTTGTCCGGCCCGCAGTGATCACACGCCCATCCTGCAGGGCATATGTTCCAGCGGACATCGCCATCCACGACACGCTTTCGGTGCCATGGATGCCATCCTGGTAATCCCACTCGTCGATCTGAAACTCAAACCCCGTATCGGTCACGTTGCGAACCCGCACAGTGGCCGCTTCTGGATCGTTCAAGGTCAGCGCACCCATGACGACGACCGCATTGTCGATCGGCACCTCAAAACTGACACTATGCCATTCATCCGAACTGGATTGCGCCCTTGTTTCGGTGCCGGTTTGCATCGATGTGACCGGCTGAACCGGCGGCGGCTCGTCATCGGCAATAATCCAAGCGGAAACTTGGGGCGCCTCAGCGTCTGCGGCGTTCCGTATGTTGGTGAGCTCTACCGTGATCAGTTCGTCATCTTCGCCTGCAAAGGTCCGCGGGGCGTTCAGCGTGATGTCTACGGAAAGTTGCCCGGCAGGAACCGTGACCTGATCCGGACCGGTTGGGCTGCCGCTGATGGATAGTTCAGCCACAACATCCACTGGGCTCACTTCATCAAGGGAGACGGTGATCGTGAGGGCTAGATCCTGACCACTGGTGCCGATCTGAAATTCCCTGGGCGCCGCCAGCGACAGAACGGGCAGACTGCCAAAGTCAAAGAGATCCACAGAATGGCTGCCGCCCGCATAAACAGCGGCCGACGAAACAGTCTCTGCCGACGTGCCGTCAGCGAGCGTCTCGGTAACTGTTGAACGAATGGTTCCGCTCTCTCCGGGAATGCTGAGATCGAAGACCACGTCGCCGGCCAAAGCCTCGCCGACCGTGCCGAATTTCCCCCCGTCTAGCGGAATCCAGCCGTTGTCTGACCAGAGATCGAAAGATACCGTCTCTACGCGGCCGGAAAAGAAATCGTCGATCTGCGGCAGTGGATTTTCATCAAGCGCGATCACTTGTGACAGCGCCTGAATGTTGCCGTTCTTGTCCCAGCCTTGAATCCAGGCCGGATCTGGGTCTTCTTGGCCATTCCAAAGAACATTGTAATAGTAAATCCGCGCGCTTTCACCGCCAAGCCAAGCGATCGTTTCGTCCATATTCGAATTTACAACGGAGTTTACGATGATGATCGTTGCACCGTTATGTGCGCGCAGCTCGCGGTAGCTATCTTCTAAAGTGGCGTTGGATATGTAGACTGTAGACTTATTATCGATCAGCCCATCTGAAAAGTTTCTTGCGGTGACATATCGAAGATAAACTGGTGCGTTATTACGCTCATTAGTTAGAAAGTCCGTATTGATCTCCGCATAGTCCGCTGAGGGCACGTCGCCCCCGTCGGCGTAAACGTTCTCCAGATACGTGATGCCGACCGTAGGTTTGTTGCTGCCACCGATCCTGAGCGCGCCCCCAAAGCGATCGACCGACGATACATGGGAGAACTCGAAATCATGGACATAGACCTCGCCGGTTTGCCGAAGCGTCATGCCATATTTGAGATGGGCAAACTTCAAACTCTCAGCATAGACGCTGACACCGGTTTCCGGGACCTCGTAATGCCCACTGGAGGATGAGAGACCGCTCGGATCGCCGATTATCGATCTGCCCACAACTGTACGATCGAAGGGCTGATCATCGCTGGTTTGCGGAACAGTTTCCGGCGTTTGAAAGGACCAAGCACTACTGGCCGCGCTAACCGGCTCACCTGGTGCTTCTGTCGTTGAAATAACCGCAGGAATGGAACAGCTTGTCAATGTTGTGACCGCCATGCCGGCGATCAACTCATTCATTCCGAAGCTTTCTGCACTTTGACCCATTCGCAGACCCCAATTGCCGAAAAGCTTTGATGGGCTCCAAAAATACTGAAATCGTTAAAAATTTATATCTAAAGTAGACAAAATCTAATATTTTCTACCACTGATTGGACATAATTATAAATTACCTTCTTTATAAGGAATTACTTTTTTATTTTGCTAAATATAGAATTCTTAAAATTTATTCGCAGATTTTTGAAAGTTACTGCTTTTATATATGGTCAATGCCGTTATAAACGCATATAATAATATACCCTCTATTGCCCAAAGCGGCATAGTTGCCATATTTAGTAAGATAAATCCTATATGCAGACTTATCATAAGCATTTTATCTAAGGCATTATTAATTGATGCTGCTATAATAACGAAGTTAATCATTAATATTATTGTGATTAAAAACCCAGTAATACCAAACTCATATAGATTTGATATTAAAGTATTATGTGCGTACTTACTAAACTTACCAGACCAAGATTCTGGTCCATGACCTATTATTTTTGCGTGCAAATGACCACTCTCAAAGCCGTCAATATACTGACTCCAGATATAGACCCTGGCAGAAAATATGTCTCGTTCCGACCGGGTGAAATCCGTTGGGTTCTGGAAAACGATGTTTACATCGCGCGAAAAATCCGAGATTGATGAAAATCTTTCTTGAAAGGATGCAGGTAGCTGCGTCAATATTGCAATGATACCAAAAAAACTACAGAATATTATTATTGGCTGAAAATATAGTGAAGTTCTTTTTAATTGGTCATAAAAATAATAAGCGATGAAAATTGGTGCTGCTGATATAAGTGCAGTTCTATAATTTGCTAATATTATACCTGCCATCAGAATAACCAGAATGCCATATCTAATGTAAAATCTAAGCCGGCTCGTAACAAATATTGAACACAGCATGATGATAATTAACATTATCGAGAAATTTGCCTCGTGAAAATAGCCACCAATATAGCTTACTGATAAATCATTCTCAGTATTTTTTGCTTTTCCCAGGATGTACGATGCGATCTGGAGTGCTGGTATTGGGCTTATTGCCAAAAATACAGCTTTACTAACGATAAAAGTGCCACACATTTCGAATGCAATTATTAAAAATCCCATTATGACGATAAAATACAACCATTTGGTAATTACTTGGAATAAACCAATGGCTTCAAAGTTAATTACTCCAGATATAAATATAACTAACATGAATATATACAGAGGGATAAGCGCGCGGAGGGCTAAGATCCTTTTTGGAATATAAGCAATACCAACAAACACAACAAATATGGAAAATAGTGCGTTCAGTGAAAGCCCTGCAGCAATCTTTTGATACGTATATCCGTGCTGTGAGCCCAGCAGAACACGCATAAATATAGCAAATATGGGAAAGTAAAGCGCCCGATAATAGTTAGTTTTAAGAAATCTTGACGTGATAACTGCTACTATCGAGAATATGGAAATGCTCACCAGAGTCCACATCACCAGTCCATGAACATTACCCAGGTTGATAACCGAGCTTATCGCCGGACATAATGAGGTTCAAGCTGGGCCAGGCTGGAAGGAGAGGTCATGGTCGCTCCAAGACTAAGCCGGTGGATTGCGGTGGTCGGGATGTTTGGCGCGATCGTGTCGGCCCGTGCGGACGAAGCACTGGTTCGGTCGCTGGCCGAACGTGATTTGGTCGTGGCGCCCGAGGTGTTTGCGGCAGAGACCATGCTCATATGGCGCCCTGGCACGCCCACTGATCTGGCAGGCCCGGATTATCGCGCCCGGTTGCCAAGACAGGAAGGCGCAAGCCAAGTGTTGATCGGCGGGCCCGGTGGGGCCGTCATCGCCGATCTCGCGCCCAAGACCGGACCTTTGGCGATCAGTTCAAAGGTGGCGGCAGGGTTGAAGCTGACCCCCGGCCAAGCTACAGCCCTGCAAGTCGTGGCGCTTAAGCCTCTGTCGCGGCTTGCGAGCGTACCGGTGCCAAGCAGCCCAGCGGTCACGCCCGAACCACGCAGCACCGCCACCCCTATATCACAAGGCAAACCGGCACCCCTGCCGCCCACACGGCCCGTATCGGCTGCACCGAAATCCAGTGCAGATGCGCAGCCGGCGCCTGCAACCGACACCCGCCCGCAGGCCAGTGCCGCATCCCTGCCGGATGCGCTTACGCTAACCCCCGTTATGAACGGGCAATCCCGCGTCGCTTTGCAGCGCATCGAACCGCAGGCGGAGACGCCTGTCCAGGTGCCCGGTCAAGGGCCACAGCCGGCAAACAGCGTTCTGGCCATACGCCAGGACGGCCCAATCGAAACGCCCTCGGTGGATGCGGCAGCCGATGCCAACCCGGCCTTTGCCCCGTCTGCCTCCCCTGAGGCCGACCGAACCTTCCGGATGGAGGCGCCATCCACTTTTTCTGCACCTGAAGCCGAACCGGAGGGCAAGCTGGCCCTGCAAGCCGGATACTTCGGCATCCAGGCCAATGCAGTGCGCCTTTCAGCCAAACTTACGCTTAAGGATCTGCCCACAGTCATTCGCAAAAGCACGCTCAGCCAGGGCGACAAACGCTGGACCGTACTTGTGGGACCGTTCCAGACCGCCGAAGAGCGCCGCATCGCGCGGATCCGGGGCGGAGATCTTTTGAAAAGCGCGATTGAGCGGCGATTTTAGCCCAGTATCAACGCAGCATCCAGCGGATGCGTTCGTCGACGCCAAAGACTTGGTGGCAGTCCAGACTGTCCCAAACGGCGGCCAAGTCCTGCAGATCCTGGGTTGCCCATTGGTCGTCGATCAGCTCTTCCATGCGGGTGATCAGGGTCTTGCAGAAGGTGGCGACCGATTGCGCGGCTTTTTCTGCTTCTGCCTGGGTGATCTGAGCTTTTTCCTGAGCCTGGGCAGGGACAGCAAACGGCCCGGCCAAAAGGCCCGTCACCGCAAGAGCTGCGCAAAATCTAAACATCACGGCACCATCTCCTTTGTCACGGCACCGGATGGCGCCCTGGTTCTCCACCCCTCGGGCGGGAGGGTATCATACCTCAGCCTGGCTTGAAGCCTGCCTGCGCGACCTTTTGCGGGCGCAGAACACGGGCGGGGACCCGGTTTCGGCGCAGGGTGTTTTCGGCGGCTTTGGCCGTCTTGGGGCCGGAGGCGCCCAGCAGGGCGAAAAACCCCTCGCGGCCCTTGCGCACGGCCACCAGGCCCGGAAGGCCTGCCCCTGCGGTCTTGGCCTCGAACAGCGCGGCCTGCGCTTCTTTTCGGGTCTGGAAGTCGCCCAACGAGATCATCCATCCCTCGGGCCGGATGCGCCGCGCCTTTTTGGCGGCGCTGCGGCCGCAGACAGTGCGCGGCAGCACCACCGGCGCCTTGCCGGGTTTCAACGCCGCTTTCTGCACCGCCACCCTGCCCTTGGCCAGGGCCGAGATCGCCTGAGCCCGGGCGCCCTGGCCGGGATTGCCGAGCGTCACGATCGCGGTCTTGCGCCCGGCCTTCGCCAGCAGCACCGCGGCGGTAAAGCCCGCATCGCAGGTGAAGCCGGTCTTACCCAGCACGCTGCCCGACGGGCCGGCCACGGTGGCGTTGCGCGGGCGCCGGGATTTGCCCTTCCAGACCAGAGGCGCGCGGAAAAGCGGGCGCAGCCGCGCCCCGTGCGTCTTGTCCACCGCTGCGATCAGCCGGGCCATATCCAGCGCCGTGGTCACATGACCCCGGTCCGGCAGGCCCGAGGCATTGCGAAATGTGCTTCTGGCCATGCCGATCCGCCGGGCCGTGGCGGTCATGCGCTTGGCAAAGGCTGCCTCCGAGCCCGCCACCGCCTCGGCGATCACCCGGGCCGCATCGTTCGAGGACAGGATCAAGGCGGCATGAACCGCCTGGTCGAGCCGGATCGTCTCGCCAGCCCTGAGACCCAGTTTCACGGGCGGGGCCGCCGCCGCGGTCTTCGAGACCCGGATCGGAGCGGTCCAGGCGATCTGACCGTCTTTGACCGCCTCCAGCGCCACATAAATGGTCATAAGCTTGGTGATCGAGGCGGGATAGCGCGGCTCGCTCGCCCCCTTGCCCGCCACGACCTTGCCGCTCTGGGCGTCGAAAATAACCTGCCCCGCCCCGGCGGGAACGGCTGCAAGGCAAAAAAGAATGGCCAAACCAAAAAGTGGACGCAAAAGCTTCACCCCATCTCACGCACCGAAGAAGGATAGGGCGAATTGCGGGATTCGCGACTCTTTTGGCGCAATAAGAAGGGCCAGCCCGGGTCCGCCCGGGTCACAGCAGCCGCGACATCCCGGGCACGGCGCCGGGCCTGAGGGCCGGGTCAAGTCTGACCCCCGGCGACAGGCGGGCCGAAAGCGGTAAAGCGAAGACCAGCAGAGCCCCGCCCAGCCAGAAGGTCAGCACCACCGGCCAGGCCCCGATGCCCGCATGGTGCAGGACCACCGCCACCAGAGCCGAAAGCCCGTAGGCCAGAGCGAAGAGAAAAAGCATGGATCTGCGCATCAAAGGACCATGCGGCGCAAATCTTGACAAATCATTGACGACAATCCGGCCAGGACCGGGCCCATGCCGGCCCGAAGGCCTGGATGTCGGCGGGGGCAGCCAATGCTCAGCGGGTTGCAAGCCCGCCGCGGCCCGCCTCGGCGATTTGCAGCCCATTGCCGTCCACATAGGCCCATTGCGTCGGGTTATCGGCGCTTTGGCGAACAACGAAGGTATAGCCGCTGTCCTCCCAGGCGTGGATCCGGTCCGTCAGGTTATCCAAGACGAAGTCGCCCTGGCCCGTGCGCACCACCAGAACCAGGTGATAGGGGGAGTAGACCCCCTCGACGACCGCATAGAGCAGCTGATCCGCCGACCAGCCCGCCGCGATCAGGGCCTGTTTCTTGGCGATCACGTAATCCTCGCAATCGCCCTGATAGACGCCCTTGGTCCAGTGGTCGCGGCCGCGATCCTCGACCGGACGGATCTGCCAGTTGATGTCGCGGTTCAGCGCATCGAGCGCATCCCAGCGCGCATCGTCCAGCCGTGCGGGCGCACTGGACCCCGTGTTCTGGGCGGCCTGATAGTCATGCATGCAAAGCTTCGGCTCGCGGGCGCACATGGCGTGATAGCCGCGCGGGCCCTTGTGCCAGCGCCCCTCGGCCTGGGCCGTGGCCGCGGACGGCCCGCTGGAAAACCAGTTTGCCTCGGCCGGATCCGGCAGTGCAATCAGGCTTGCGCTCAGAGCGGCCAGACAAACAGATCCCTTGACGACAGCGCGCAGCGCCGCCGGCACCCTGAAGGGTTGCGTCATGGAGATGTCTCGGTATCGGGCCGAACTTGGTCGGCGCTTTCGGCCAGACCGCTTCCGATCCGCCGTTGGTTCGATCCACAGCGCCCGTGCTGCGCGCCGTGTTGCCCTGTCAGAACTGATGTTCTATGGCTTCACGATACGGCAGGATTCATGAAGGTACGGTTAAATCAAAATTATATACCTGATCCATACTTTTGAATTTCAGAATTAATGATGAAGTATTTCTTAAGCGGTTAATATATTTAATGAATATACTGACCCTGATTATTAATCATAAAAAGAAGTCCGGATTGAACATCCGGCGCTTTCAGGGTCAGGGCCCATGGGAAGACGTTTAAGGCCGAACCCGTGGAAGGCGGCCGCGCTGGCCGCCGGTTTTGCTGCCAGTTTTACTGCCGGGCTCCACCGGGGTGCCCGCCCGGGTCAGGCGTTCTTGCGAAAGACGTAGGCGTAGCCGAATTCCCGGGCCGATTTCATCCAGGCGCTGCGAAACGGCGCGCGCAGCAGGAACGAGATGCCGGCCGGGATCGCGCCCAGATAGCCCATGCGCCGGGCGTTCAGCTTGAAGAGCGCGACCTCCGCCATGAAGTAATCGCGCCCGCCGCGCCGTCCGGCCAGGTTGCCGGCATCGGCCTCCAGCAGGATCTCGGTCGTGTTGACGATGCGCTTGCCCTGGACCAGCGTGGTCATCCACAGCCGGTAATCCTCCATGCGCCCGGCCGTGTAGCCACCCACCGCGCGGATGTCGCCGGCCCGGAAGGCGCAGCAATTGTGGTTCACCGGATTGCGAAAGAAGCTGTAGAGCGTCCAGGGTTTGATCTCGCCCTCGGGCACCGCCTTGATCTGGTGCTTGCCGTCCCGGGTGATCTCGCGGATCGGCGACGAGGTGACGGCGATCGTGGGGTCTTCCAGAACCGCGGCCTGGGCCCGGAAGCGCTCCGGCAGGTTCACGTCGTCCGTGTCGGCGCGGAAGACGATCTCGCCGGTCAGCTCGGCCAGGCCCCGGTTCAGGCCGGTGGCCAGGCCCTTCTTCTCGGCCTGGATCAGTTTGACAGGCAGCGTCTCGCTCCAGTGGGCGATAACCTGGTGCAGCTCGTCGCGCACCTCGCCGTCCAGCACCAGCACGATCTCGTCCGCGGGCCTGCTCTGGGCCGCGAGGGATGCGAAGAAGGCGTCCAGCCGGTCGGCCTTCTCGCCATTATAGGTCACGGACAGAACCGAGGTTTTCATACGCCACTCCTTTGCCGGGTCACGGCTGCTTTCCTGAAGGCTCAATAATAAACCGCCGGGCGCCAAAGACCAACGGGCGGGTTTGCCCCATCGCGTGCATCAGATGTCCCGATTAGGGGCTTTGTCCTGTTTCGAGATCCGCCGCGCCAGGGCCATCATTCCCGCGAAAATTCCAAGCCCGGTGACCATGAACACGACCGAGGTTGCCTCGATCGTCAACTGCCCGGTCAGATAAAGCGCCGACAGCGCCAGGATGTGCACGGCCAGGGCCGTTACGGTGATCACCATCACCCGGCTTTCCTGCTGCCAGGCAAAGCCCAGCTGCATGGGCAGAACCCGGATGCTGTCGGACACCGCAAAAAGACCGAGGGCCGCGAAAGTGATCAGCGTGACCCCCGGAAAATAGAGCGTGCGCAGCTCGCCGATCAAAAGCGGCAGCAATGCCAGGGGCGCCAGCAGGATCAGCATCAGTCCGATGGCGCGCACGCCGCGCAGGGTCAGCAGCCAGGATTCCGGGCCCGGCGTCTTGGCCGCCTTGACCAGCCGGGGGAACAGCGCATGGCCCAGCGCCGTCGACAGCAGCGTCACGAACAGCGCGATGCGGTGGGTAAAGGCAAAGCCCGCCATTTCGCCGCTGGCATAGACGAACGACAGGAAGATCACCGGGCTCTGGTGGACAACGGTCATGATCCCGCTGACCAGCGAGAAGCGGTAGGACCGGGCCAGGTGGCGCAGGCTGCGCACCGTCAGGGCGGCGACCATCTTGGCCCAGGCAACCCCGGTGGCCCGCCAGGTTCCCACCAGCATGATCACCCCCGCCACAAGCCAGGGCAATGCGACGGTGGATTGCCAGTTTTCCGCGGTCACAAAGGGCAAAAGCGCCAATTGCACGCCTCCAGCCACGAAATTGATCAGGGCGAACGTGCGAAACCGGCTCTCGCCTCTCAGCCGCCAATCGGCCGATACGCCCCGGGCCGCCAGATATCCCCCGAAGGCAAGCGCCGTCAGAAAGGACGTGCCGACGACCACGTTCAGCACCCAGATCAGCAGCGCCGTGATCGGGATCAGCAGGATCGCCCGGGCCACGGTGATCTCGGCGTGGAGCGCTTCGGGATCCATATCCCCCTCCGCGATCCCCCGGGTGCCGTAAAGCCCGAGCCCAAGATCGACGATCAGATAAAGCGCGGTCACGTAAGACAGCGCGATCAGCACCGTGCCGGCCACCTCGGCGCCCAGCAGCGGGAAGTAGACCAGCACCGCGATCACCGGGACCAGGCGCATCAGCATGTCGGCCGCAAGGCTCCAGGCCCAGTCCGCACGCATCGATGACGCCATCCCCGGGGTCCTTCAGATCACAAAGAGGTCGGACGGGGCGGCGAAGCTGCCGCCGCGGTGCCCCGGGATGCCTGCCCCAGGATGCCTGCGCAGGGCCGCCCGGACAGGCCGGGTCCAGAGGCACCGTTTGCGCAAACCCACACTGTCTTTGATTGCGCAGGGATCGCCCTATCTCCTCGAAAAAAGCTGGGCGAACGGTTCCGTCCGGTTCACGCATCCCAACGCACGGGAGCCGCATCGTAGCGCGATCGGAAGGGTCGGTCCAGCGGGCCTGGATGTTCCAAATCGATGCTGGAGAATCGGCTGGGCCGAATATAGGTTCGCCCCCCGGTCAACAAGCATGATATCATGCAGTTAGCGTATGATTAAGGGAAAGATCCAATGTCCGATACCGACAGCGCGTTTGAATCCGAGTATCGCAAACAAGACGAAATGTTTGTCGTCTGGTCGAAGAATCTGACGGACCAGAACTACGACATTCAGTTTGTGATTGAGAAGCTGCGCGCAAGCTCGAAATCCGAGCTTCGGATCCTGGACGTGGGCGGCGGTGTCGGCGCGGTTGCCAAGGCGATCACCGACAACGTGCCGAACGCCCATGTGGACGTGATCGATATCTCGCCGCTGGCGCGCGACAACTTCCTGGGTGCCGAGCGCACGAACTTCATCCTGGACAGCTTCCTGACCCGGGACTTCGACGTGCAATACGACGCCATCCTGATGCGGGTGCTGCTGCACCACCTGGTCGACCGCAGCGAAGGGCGGACCTATGAAAACCAGTTGGCGGCCCTGGAGAAGACCCGCAGCCTGCTGACCGACGACGGTGCAATCTACGTCACGGAGAACTTCTACCAGCCCATGGTCATGGAAGACGCGACCGGGCGGATCATCTTCGAGGTGACCAATCTCAAATCCGTGGCCGGCCTGGTCTACAAGCTGGGTGCGAACACCGCCGGCGAAGGCGTCCGCTTCCGCAGCTGGGAGGCCTGGCAGAAGATGTTCGGCGCCCGCGGCCTCTCGGTTGTCGATCAGCTGAAATCCGAGACCTGGGGCAAGAACATGCCCGTTTGGCAGCGCGTCCCGCTGTTGTGCAAGGAACGCTTCCAAAGCGTCGTCATGCTGCAGCCCGCCTAGGGGCGAAACCCGAAGAAATCGGCGCTTAAGGCATCGCCCGCCGCCCTGCATGGCCAGGGCGGCGCGGCGGAAATCAGTCTAGCAAAAACCGGTCCAGCAAAAACCGCTCTAGGGTGTCGCGGTCCAGCCCGTATTCCCGCTGCCGGAGGTCTTCACGTAAAGGGTCTCGCCAGGTCCCCCGTCCGTGCGCATCCACAAAGAGCCCTGCGCCGCGACGATGGCGCCTTCCGGCGAGCCGGGGCCGCTGTTGATCCGAGGGTCTCCGATCGTCATGCCGCCACTGGTGTGCACGATGCCCCAGCGGTCGACCGTGGTGCCGAGGTTTCCGCCTGTTCCGGCCGTGCATAGGTGGCCGTTCTGATCCAGCTCCAAGATCTGCTCGACAGCGCTGCCGTCGCGGCGGAAGACACGCAGGGCCGCCTTGCCCCCTTGCTCCTGAACCTCCAGGCTAAGCCAGTTGAAGATCGGCGAGCCGCTTTCGCGGTTTAAAAGAAACATCATGCCGATGCGCTGGACGAACCGCGTCGCCCCCTGCAGCACCAGCGCGTGCCAGGGCGAGGCGCCCGTCACCTCGTGGGCAACGGTGGTGGCGCTGTCGTCGGACCCGTAAAGCGCGACGGTGCTGTCCTGGGCGACCAGCCGGCCGGTCGTGATCTGCGACACGTCGAAACGCTCGGTGCGCATGTCCTCCACGAAGGGCGTCAGCACGTCGTTCAAGGAAAGGCTGCCCCGGATCGTGGCCGTGGCCCCCGAGGCCGAGCCGGTGATTGTCCCCGACAGCGGGCCCGTGGCGCCGCGCACCTCCAGCACCCCGGCCGCCTGAACATAGAGAACGACCTCGGCGGTGTTGGTGCCGTCGGTGATCGTATCGCTGCGAAAGAAGCCGCTGGAGATATCGCCCAGAAGCAGCGTCAGATCGGCGACCCGGCCCGGGGTGGTGGGATCGCGGTGAGCCCGGAAGGCCCGGTAGAAGCAGTTGTTTTCCTGGGCATAATTGCCCAGCACCACGGGCCGCATGGCCCCCTCTGCCGGGGGCGCGTCCCAGGTGTGATCGATGTCGACCGCCTCGTAGTAATTGTCCGAGATCGAGGCGTTGTCGAAGCTGGCCACGTGGCTCACATGGTGCATCCGCTCGAACGTGTTGTCGCGGATGGTGCAGGACCGGAAGACGCCGCCGCGAATGAAGGCGTGGCTCGGGTCGAAATCCAGATTTTCGGCAAAGCGGTGATAGTGATCGGGCACCGCGGCCGGATCGGCAACGCCGTTCGATCCCCCATGGCAGTAATTGTCGGTGAAGTGAAACTCGTTCACCGAAGCCGGATTACCGCCTTCCAGACCGTCGGTCAGAAACGCGTGGCGGGTGTTGAAGAGATTGCAGTCCGAGATCTCGACCAGGGTGATCTGCCCCTGGTCGTCCTGGGCGCTGACCAGGGCGTTGTAGCCGATCGCCTCGCACTGGATGATCTTGCACAGGAACGTGTCCGCGAAAAGATCCTCGAGCCAGGGCTGCTCCGGCTCAAAGGTTACGCCGAACGCGCCCCGGCAGGCCGCCAGCACACAGCCCTGGGCGCGCGTGATCGTCGTGGCCGTGATGATCTTGCCAAACGTGCGTGCGCCAGAGCTTTGCACGGCGAAGACGCCGTTGCGGCAGTTCAACTGATCGGTGATGCGGGTTGTCCCGGTCACCAGATAGGTCCGGGAGCCATGCAGATCGGACCAGTCGATGTAATCCTGCCAGGCGGCCGTATCATCGCCCGTGCCTGCGCTGACGCCCCCAAACATCTGCACGGTTGCACCCGGTGTGTCCGGGTCCAGCTCCCACCACGACCCGTCCAGGCTCTGGACTTTGCCGGCGTGGACCGGTTCCGCCGTCACCCGGCGGTAGGCCGCCGCACCGCCGTCGCCCGTGGCGGCATAGCCGGATGTGCGCAGATGGGTAATGACCGGATCGGAAAGGGATTTCGCCGCAACGGCGGCGCGCGTGTCGATCAGGGCGGTGTCCGCCGGTATCGACGGCCCATCGGCCACCTCCACGGCGCCAGACCCCCGGCCGCCGAAGCCCACGGCAGGCGGCTGGCGCATTATCCAGTCGATGAGTTTCATGATCACCCTCTTCGCTTTCACACGTGGCATCGGATCGCGCGCTTGGCCCCGGCGGTGAGACAGCGAATTCCTGTTGCAGCGATGTCGTGGAAGCGAATGGCGGTTCAGGTGCCGCAGCTTCTACCGGGATAAAAGCTCGCGATGGCCGGATACCGACAATTCCAAACAAGACGTTACCATCCAATGGTTAATGGTTGATTTACGCTTGTGCGGCGGCGGGCGGCCTTCGGGGCCCAAGACCCACGGAGGCCGGGGGCCATGCAGGGGCTGTCCCTCTCTGCACAGCATATGCGCAAAACCAAAGGGGTATCGGTCGCGCAACGCTACGGTATGCGATTGACCCGCCAAGAGCCTATGGTCTACGAACCCCGCTTGGCCTGTGGCGGATGGCACGAAGATAGCTATATCATTCAAGAAAACGGGGAAATCTGATACGGTAGGCAGAGTTTCCAAATCCAGAGCAAGTTCAGAGGATGTGTTCACGGCGGTGATACGACACACCGGTCCATGGGGGGCACCCAGCCTTCCGCCGCCGTCTCAAGCAGTCTTAAATCATGTCTGATGCCATTCATCACAATCAAAGACTGCAGCCACGCGCCACAAGGAGTGTGCTGTTTTGCCTATCTTCATTCCTGATGCAGTACAGCGTTTCACGCGAAATCCGGCGAATCGGATTTCGGCTGAACTGCAATCGGCAAGCGCCCTTCAACTGGCAGGCGCACTTCCGTTCCTGGTTTGCATTCGATCCGTCCCAGGTTGAATGCAAATCGCTGTAGAGTTGGTTCATACGGCGAGATAGCCCATGCAAAAAGAAGTCATAAACCCACGCCTGCTGCCAGAGACCGGCTCAGACACAAAAGAAATTGATATTGGCGATCTGCTGCAGACCCTTATGCGCAGCAAGTTGAAGATTTTCTTCTACGTCTTGATCGCGATGACGCTGTGTATTTTGTACCTCGTCTTCCTGGCGACAGAGCGGTACACGGCCTCTACGACCATCGCTCTCGACAGCCGCGATGAAAGCGTGATCGGCTTCGAAAGCGTGATCTCCGGCCTCAACGGCGACCCGCTGACCATCAACACCGAAGCCCAGGTGCTGCAGGCCCGCACGCTGATGGGCAAGGTGGTCGACGACCTCAAACTGACCGAGGACGAGGAATTCAACCCCTACCTGCTGCCGGAATCGTCCTATTCCATCGGCGCGCTTCTGGCCGAGCTTGGGGTGGAGTTCAGCTCGGACGAAGAAGAACCGGAAGTCACCGAGCGCGAGATCCGCGATCTGGTCATCGACTATCTCACGGGCCTGGTCACCGTTGAAAATGCCCGCTTTTCCTATGTCTTTGAGGTCACCGTCACCACCGAGGACGCGGAAAAATCCGCGATGATCGTCGACAAGATCGCCGAGTTCTACATTCTCGAGCAACTCGACACCAAGTTCCAGGCCACCAAGCAGGCGACCACATGGCTGTCGGCCCGGGTGGCGGAACTGCAGGTCGAGCTTGAGGCGGCAGAGAACGCGGTCAAGACATTCACCACAGAGACGGACCTGATCGGGCCGGAAGCGCTGGCCGCGCTGAACCGCCAGATCAAGGATTTCCGCGATACCCGGACGACGCTGCGCGAGAACGCAGTCGAAAACGATCTGCGGGTCAAGGCGCTGGAGCAGGCCCGGGTGCAGAACAACCCCGCGGAGATGGCTCAGGTCGCCGACGATCCGTCGCTCAAACAGCTGCTGACGCGGATGCAGTCCGCAAGCAACGTCCAGACCCTGCGCCAGACCTTCCAGGCCCGCTTTGACCGTGTCCTGGAGCAGGCCCGTTTCGAAGTGCAGCGCACGGAAGCCCGGGAGACGAGCCTGCAGGCGTCGATTGTCGAGCTTGAAGGCCAGATCGAGTCGCAATCGACCGACCTGCTCAAGCTCGAACAACTCGAGCGGGAGGCCGGGGCAAGCCGGGTCATCTACGAAAGCTTTCTCAACCGCCTGAAAGAGACAACCGTTCAGGAAGGCCTGCAGCAGCCCGACAGCCGGGTTCTTTCGCCTGCCGTGATCCCGCGCCGGCCCAGCCAGCCGCGGAAGGTCAGAATGTTGGCGATCTCGATCCTGCTTGGCCTGATCGTGGGGTCCTCCGTCGTTCTGCTGCGCGAAAAGCGCCGCAGCAGCATCCGCTCTGCCCGCGATCTGGAACAGGCGACGGGTCAGACGGTTCTGGGCCAGATCCCCCGGGCGCCCTATACGCGCCGGCGCCGGGTGCTGGACTATCTGATCTCAAAACCCTCGTCCGCCCTGTCGGAATCCGTGCGCAATCTGCGCACCTCGCTTTTGCTGTCCAATCTTGACGAGCCGCCCCAGGTCATCGTGATTTCGTCATCGGTGCCCGGCGAGGGCAAGACGACCCTGGCCCTGTCGCTCTCCCATAATCTGGCCGGCATGAACGCCAAAGTGCTGCTGATGGAGGGGGATATCCGGCGCCATACTCTGAAGGAGTATTTTGACGCCGGGCACAAGCAACAGGCCGGCCTGCAATCGCTGGTCGCCGAAAAAGCCATGCTGGATGACGTGAAATACACCAGCGAGAAGGCCAATTTCGACGTGATCTTCGGCGAGCGCATGGTCGTGAACGCGGCGGATTTCTTCTCATCCGGGCATTTCAAGAAGTTCCTCGAAAGCTGCCGCCGGGAATACGATTTCATCATCATCGACACGCCGCCGGTTCTGCTGGTGCCCGATGCCCGGGTCATTGCTCAGCAGGCCGATGCGGTGATCTACGCGGTGCTGTGGGATCAGACGCCGATTGCCCAGGTCCAGGAAGGGCTTGAATCCTTCAAGACCATCAACCGGGACGTAACGGGCATGGCGCTGACCCAGATCGATCCCCGCCGCATGAAACGCTATGGCTACACAGGATATGCCTATGGCTATGGCAGCAAATACTACACCAACTGACAGGGCGGCGCCGGCACTGGCGCCTGGACAAAACTCCGGCCGCGATGCCGGGCGCAAACCCCGCGCCCGCCGGTGATCAGCGAATACGATATCTATGTGCTGCTGCTGGCGGTGACGCTGGTGGTCGCCGTCGTGCGCATGAACAGCACGGCCTATCACCTGCTGATCTGGCCCCTGCTGTTCTTCTACAGCTACACCGTCCGGAATGCGGGCTTCGACCAGGATGTCGGCGTCTATGTGGGCATTTTCACATCGCCCTGGAGCCTGGAGAGCATCTATTTCCTGCGCGAGCCGGTGTTCTGGCTGTCATCCCAGTACCTGAACACCGTCCTGGGAACGCCCGAGGCGACCCTGATCCTGCTGGATATGGTCTCTTTCGCGGTGCTCTACCTCTGCCAGCGCCTGCTGGGCATGCCGCGCTTTTTCATTTTGCTTTATCTGATCCTGTTCCCGGCGGTGATGGGGATGCAGAACATCTATCGCCAGCATCTGGCGACGATCTTCTGCCTCTGCGCCCTGGCCTTGGCGCGCAAGAACCATGTGGCCCAGTATCCGGTGATGATCCTGGCCGTTCTGACGCACAACGTGGCCGGTCTGTTCGTGCCGCTGCTCTTTGCCCGCCGGTCGGGGGTCTCGCCCTCTCTGTGGATGATGCTGGGCATGCTGATGGTGATGGCCGTGGTGCCGCTGTTTCTGGAGAGTAAGTCGTTCTCGGATTCCGGAGGTGACCTGCGGGTCGCTTATCTCAGCGCGGTCACGCTGCTGGTTGGCACCATCATGCTGTCCTACCGGATGAGGATCACGGAAGAAAAAGCCCGCGATGTCTGGATGCTGGTCTACTTTCTGCTGCTGTCGTTCTACGGCACCATCATCCTGGGGCCGGCCCAGGCCGAACGGGTCTGCATGATCTGCATCGTCCTGGCCCTACCATCGCTTTTCCGGGTCATGGACGCCTATTTTCGCGAATCCGTCGCGCTCAGATGCGTGGCGATTTCCGTTATGGCCTCGGCGACCTTCATGTTCTCGGCGGTGACGCAGTTCATGAACTGACGGGAACAAGGCCGGGCAGAGGCCGGCCGCACCGGCCGGTGTCAGGCGCTTTCCACCAGATCGTGCAGATACTGGCCATAGGCGTTTTTGGCATAATGCGCGGCCTGGGCCCGCAACTGATCGCGATCGATCGTGCCCATGAGATAGGCGATCTCGTCGGGGCTGCCGATCTGCAATCCTGGCCGATGGGTCAGCGTACGCTCGAAATTGCCCGCATCCAGCAGACTTGCATGGGTGCCGGTGTCCAGCCAGGCATATCCGCGGCCCATCAGCTGCACCGCCAACTCGCCTTCGGCAAGATACATCTCCAGCAGCGACGTGATCTCCAGCTCGCCCCGGGCCGAGGGCCTGACCGCGCGGGCCCGTTCGGGCGCTGATCCATCCAGGAAGTAAAGCCCGGTCACCGCATAGCTCGAAGCCGGGCGTGCCGGCTTCTCGACAATGCTGTCGACCCGGCCCGCCGCGTCGAAGCCAACGACACCGTAGCGTTCGGGATCGGCCACCTGATAGCCAAACACAGTGCCGCCCGTCCCCGCCCGATCGGCCGCCTGCAGCAGATCCGGCAGGCCATGGCCGAAAAAGATATTGTCCCCCAGCACCATGGCTGATGGGGCGCCCGCCAGGAAATCTTCAGCCAGAAGATAAGCCTGGGCCAGCCCGTCGGGCGAGGGCTGGGCGATGAAGGTAAAGCTGAGCCCCCACTGGCTGCCATCGCCCAGCAAGGTCTTGAACTGGATCTGATCCTGGGGGGTGGTGATGATCGCGATCTCGCGGATCCCGGTCAGCATCAGGACGCTGAGCGGAAAGTAGATCATCGGTTTATCGTAGATCGGCAGCAGCTGTTTCGAGATGCCGATGGTGATCGGGTAGAGCCGGGTGCCCGACCCGCCCGCCAGAATGATGCCTTTGCGCGCGCTCATGCGGCCGCTCCCAGCTCTTGCAGAACCCCGGTCAAGGAACGGCGCCAATCGGGCCGGGGGATGCCGAAGGCGGTCTCAAGGCTGGTGCAATCCAGCCGAGAATTGGCGGGGCGCCGGGCCGGCGTGGGATAGGCGCTGGCCGGAATGTCCTCAACCGCACAGGAAAGCCCGCTCTGGGCGAAGATCTCCCGGGCGAAATCGGCCCAGGAGACATCCGGCGCGCCGCTGAAGTGGTAGATCCCGCTTTGGCCGGTCCCGGCCAGCACCGCCCGGGCCATGGTCGAGGGCCGCGGCATAAACCAGCAAAATCAATGGGATGAGGATCACACCGGTGAGTGTAGAGGTCACCGTCATCAGGACCGAGAGCGCCAGATTGCCCTTGGAGAAATACGTAAAG
>JBCCMP010000041.1:0-18552 GCA_039026295.1 Pseudomonadota bacterium
ACATCGGTCACGGAAGCATCGGCTGTGGGTGTGTTCGGCGCGATCATCGTCTCTGCGGTCAGGTTCAAATTCAACTACGCCCTGATCCGCGATTGTCTGGCCAACACGATGACCATCGTCGGCACGATCATCTGGCTGATCCTCGGGGCGGTGGCCTTTGTCGGGCTCTATAACCTGATCGGCGGGGCGGACTTCATGCGCTCGCTGATCACCGGCACGGGCCTCGGCGCCATCGGGACGATCTTCCTGATGATGGCGATCCTTGTCGTGCTGGGGACATTCATGGAGTGGATCGCCATTATCTTCATCACCGTTCCCATCTTCGCGCCGGTGGTCGTGGGCCTGACCCCTGATCTGGCCACAGAGTTCGGCGTGCCGCTCTGCGACGGTGACGTGGCGACCGGGTGCCTGTCCGAGTACTGGGTCGCGGTCTGGTTCGGGGTGCTGTTTGTGATGAACATCCAGATCTACTTCCTCAGCCCGCCATTCGGCCCCGCCTGTTTCTGGCTGAAATCGGTGGTGCCGGCCGCCAAGGACATGCCGGACGGCAAGGAAATCACCCTGCAGGAAATCTTCCTCAGCGTTCTGCCCTTCATCGCGCTACAGATCACCGGCATGCTGCTGGTGCTGTTCTTCCCGCAGATCGCGCTGATCATGCCGCAGATGCTGGGGAACTAGGAAAGTCGCGGAGACCCGCCATGCACACCGATGACGACGACGAGGAAACGGGCCGCATCAGCGCCTATTACGGGGTGGTGCCCACCATTGCCGGCATTCTGTTCGCTGGCGGTTTGATCTGGTTCATGTTCGCCATCGCTGACGGGTTCGCCTGACGGATCAGCCCGGCGGGACCCGCCCGCACCGCGCCGCGACCATGGCGCACCTCGCCCGCGCGGGGCGAGCGGACTATGTTCAACCTATGGAAGTCCGGATCGAAGACCACCCGCTGCGCACCATGCTGTCGGAAGAGCTGCACGCCCGACCGTTTCAGCCGATGACAGCGCCGGGGCGGGCCCTGTTGCTGGCGTTCAAACCGGTCAATGAGGAGGACGGCGGCGATTTTGATGCTGCCCGTCTGCATCTTCTGCGGCTGCTGGATCTGCACGATGTTCCCCACCCTGCGCCGGAGGCACGCCAGTACACGGCAGAGGTCGGGGGCATCCGGCTGAAATGGGAACATCACACCGAATTTGTCTCCTACATGCTGATCGCGCATGGGCCGACGGATGCCTTTTTCCATGGCCGCCTGATCGATAACCTCGACATCGATTGGCTGAATGATGCACCCGGCGTCATCATTGCCGCGGCAGAGGTCGAGCTGATCGAAGCGCCGTCGACAGATCCGTCTGCGGCCCTGCACCCAGACATCGTGCGCCAGTTCGACTCCGAAAGTCTGGCGGCGGCGCTGATCATCGACGGCAACGCGGTCGCTCTCTGCGATTTTCGCCTCGACCAGCGCGGCTTCACCCGCTTTGCATTGGTTGTCACGGGCACATGCGGGCCGCGCCGCCTGGGCCGCGCCGTACAGCGCCTGCTGGAGATCGAGGTCTACCGGGCAATGTCCATGCTGGCCCTGCCGCTCGCGCGCAAGGACCTCTCGCATCTGAGCAAGCTGGAGCGGGATCTCACTGATCTGATGGAGCAGGTCTCTGCGGCCGAGGAAGACCGCCCTTCGGACAAGGAACTGCTCGACACGCTGTCGGGCCTGTCCGCGCAGCTCGAGGCGCGCGCCGCCGCCAGCGCCTACCGCATGGATGCCTCACGCGCCTATTCGCGTATCGTCGATGACCGGCTGACGATGATGAAAGAGGTGTCGCTGCGCGGTCGCCAGACCTTCCGCGAATTCATGAGCCGCCGCTACGACCCGGCCATGCGCACCGTCGAAGCCGCCCGGGAACGGCAGGCGGCGCTGTCCGAGCGCGCCGCCCGGATGGCCGAATTGCTGCGCACCCGCGTCAGCGTCCATCTGGAGGCGCAGAACCAGGAAGCGCTTGAATCGATGAACCGCCGCGCTGCCCTTCAGCTTCGTCTGCAAGCCACGGTCGAGGGTCTGTCCGTGGTGGCGATCAGCTATTACGCGGTCAGTCTGCTGGCCTATCTGCTGGCCCCGGTCGGCTACATGCTGGTGATCACCAAACCGGTGCTCATGTCGCTGCTGACCGTCCCGGTCGTGCTGCTGGTCTGGTGGTCCGTCCGGCGCATGCGCAAACGGCTGGAGACCAGGGTTATCCCCTGACGCCGTCCGGCGGCCCCTCTCCCAAACCATTGGTTTCACGGCGGCCCCGTGCCATCGTGCGTCCACCAAGGCCCGGCCTCAGACCGGGCGATAGGGAGGCTGCCATGAAAAACCCCGAAGATTTCCGATCTGCCCGCTGGTTCGCACCGGATGATCTGCGATCGTCGGCACATCGCAGCCGCTTCATGCAGATGGGCTATGACCGCACCGACTGGGCGGGCAAGCCGGTCATTGCGATCCTGAACACATGGTCGGACATGAACCACTGCCACTCGCACTTCAAGCACCGGGTAGAGGATGTGAAGCGCGGGGTCCTGCAGGCAGGCGGATTTCCGCTGGAGCTTCCCGCGATTTCGCTGGCCGAACCGATCGTGAAGCCGACCACCATGCTTTACCGCAACCTGCTCGCGATCGAGGCGGAAGAGCTTTTGCGTCAGCACCCCGTGGACGGCGCGGTCCTGATGGGCGGTTGCGACAAGACCACGCCCGGCCTGATCATGGGCGCAACCTCGATGGGCCTGCCCTTTGTCTTTCTGCCCGCAGGCCCGATGCTGAACGGGCGCTGGAAGGGGCAGACGCTGGGTTCGGGTTCGGACGGCTGGAAGTACTGGGACGAGCGGCGCGCCGGAACGATCACCGAACAGGACTGGATCGATGTCGAGGGCGGGATTGCGCGCAGCTATGGACACTGCATGACCATGGGCACCGCCTCCACCATGACCTCGATTGCCGAAGCGCTGGGTCTGACCCTGCCCGGCGCCGCCTCGATCCCCGCGCCCGACGCGAACCATATCCGCATGTCCGCGGCCTGCGGGCGGCGCGTGGTGGAGATGGTCCACGAGGACCTGACCCCGGACAGGATCTTCAGCCGCCAATCCGTGGACAATGCCGTGATCGTCGCGATGGCAACGGGCTGCTCGACAAATGCGATCATCCATCTGGTGGCCATGGCCCGCCGCGCCGGGATCGACCTGACCATGGACGATCTGGACCGCGCCGGGCGCGATTACCCGGTGCTGGCCAACGTCCGGCCCTCGGGCAAGACATACCTGATGGAGGATTTCTATTACGCCGGCGGCCTGCGCGGGCTGATGTCGCGGTTGACCGGCCATCTCCATCTCGAAGCCCTGACGGTGTCCGGCGACACGTTGGGCGAGACGTTGAAAGGGGCCGAGGTGTGGGACGATGATGTGATCCGCCCGATGGACGATCCAATATACCCGGAAGGCTCGCTGGCTGTCCTGCGCGGCAACCTAGCCCCCGATGGCTGCGTCATCAAACCTGCCGCGATGGAGCAACACCTGCAGGTCCACGAAGGTCCGGCGCTGGTCTTTGACAGCTATCCCGAGATGCGCGCCGCGGCCTACGACGAAGATCTGGACGTCACCCCCGACCACATCATGGTCTTCCGGGGCGCTGGCCCCATCGGCGCGCCAGGAATGCCGGAATGGGGCATGCTGCCGATCCCGACGAAGCTGCTGAAACAGGGCGTGCGCGACATGATCCGCATCTCCGATGCGCGCATGTCAGGCACGTCCTACGGTGCCTGCGTCCTGCACGTCGCCCCGGAAGCCGCGATTGGCGGGCCGCTGGCAATGGTCCAGACAGGGGACATGATCCGCGTGGACGTCCCGAACCGGACGATCAACATGCTCGTCGATGACGCGGAACTCGCCCGCCGCCGTGCGGTCTGGGTGCGTCCCGAACCAAAGGCGACCCGGGGCTACACCCACATGTTCCTGCAGCACATCCAGCAGGCCGACAAGGGCTGTGATTTCGACTATCTTGAAACGGATTTCGGGCGGACGGCCGCAGAGCCGGATATATTTTAGCGGCTTCTGGCCGCCCAACATCCCCGCCCGCCATGCCCGCAAATGCGGGCATCTGATCGAATTACGTTGTGTTCCCGTCGCAAGGTGCCCGCAAGGCTGCAGCTTTCGCCAGACTAACAGGCCACAGGATCTGGCGATCCGCTACCCTGACGTCCCTACCGGTACCGCCTCGGCATAGGTGCCGCGGCGATAGACGTCCTTGTAGGTCTGCATCACGCCCTCGGCATCCGGGAATTCGGTGTGATAACCGATGATCACCCGCACATAGTCGGTCTGTACGTCATGGGTCCGGCGGCCATAGGCGCGCTTGTGAATGTCGTCGAGATCGGTCTCCAGAACCCAGGCCGCGACCTCGTCCCAGCGTTCCACGCGCACGCATCCATGGCTCAGGGCGCGGTTCTCGCGGTCATAAAGCTGCGGTTTGTTCGTGCCATGCAGGTAGATCAGCATCCCGGGCTCCAGCCGGATCGCCAAAAGGCCCAGCGGGTTGCGCTTGCCCGGCGGACGCGTGCCCGGCGTGTATTTCCCGGATTTGATCATCGTCGGCGTCGGCGTCCAAGTCGGGCGGAACCGCACGACCGAGGTTTCCGTCTCCATAACGGGCGTCGGGGTCGCGGGCTTGCCGGTGATCACGCGGCTGCGCATGACCGGCTTACCGTCCTCGAAGGCGATCAGCTCGTTCGATGGGATGTTCACCAGGATTGCCCGGCCATAGCGTGGCACGTCCGCAAAGGACCACTCGTGCGCCTCAGGCACCTGCACCTGAATGGCAGCAGGCTTGACAGCAGCAGGCGTTTCAGCCGCCGGCGCTGGCGTCCCGGACGAGCCCGTCGTGACCGGTCCTGAACAGGCCCCCATCGCGACAAGGGCCGCCGCCGCCATCGCAGTCTTAAACACACCAAATCTGATCATCGGACTTCCCCCGGAACTGAGATGAATTCTCGGCGCGGTTGGGGCGAGCCGCAAAACGGCCCACCCCGCCCGCTCCAAACAACGTCAGTATCATCCAGACATGAATCAACTTCTGTGGGGAATGATTCACTTGCAGAAGATTTGCAGATTTTTTGCGGTGCCGCCGAAAGACGACACTGCAGGTTTTCCATCATAAAGTGTTGTCTGCCCGCTCCGGAGCTGACCGATGCGGCGATCAATTAAGCTGTGAAGTTCGCGGGCAAAAGCGTATCAATTATGTAAAAATTCTACATTTATTTGTGCAGCTTCCAATTTAAAGAACACATTTGAATATCTCGACTGGCCGGAACAGAGGGCATTCCAAATGTTGGCGAATACGCCTGCAATCGCAGTTATGGTAGCGCTAGGTTTAACAGTCGCTCTCAGTTCTGGGGCACACGCTGCACCTTGTGGTGATATAAAAATGGCAGAGCCAGATTTTCTGCTCACAAAGACTGATGTTGAGACATTCATAGAAAAGGAAATCCGAAAAAGGCTCGCCGCTGACAGCCTTAACTGGAAGTGTTTAATGCAGGCGTTCGAAGATCTTGGACCTAGATACAGCTCAATCCACAGGGGCGGCAACCGGAGGAATGGGCGGGAAACGTATAGATTCACGTACCAGGGTGGTTTGCTGTCTTCTTTATTGACATTTCGTCCGGGCAATTCGAACGGTGAGTTGACGGCAATTGTAACCGTATCGCCAGATGGCATGATTTCTATTGTACGCAGGGGCCCAAGGCACCACTTTTTGCCGTGATTTAGCCGGATCAAGCATTTCTTAGGATAAGATTTGAATAAAATTCAGACACGCATCAAGTAAAGATTCTCTTTGATTTGATCCACTGCGCATTTTAATTGTCATCCAGCGCGTGCGCCAAACCTCTCGGCGGCGCATTTTCGTGTCAGTCGATGATCGCTGGACCGCCATTCGCTGTCGCTGGCTGGAGACTCCCAGATGTTCACCAGCACTCTCAGTGCAAAGAGACGGACGCCCCGACCCGGCCAAAGTTCATCCAAAGCGGCACCGCCGTTGAATGAGACACCGATCCGAGGTCGCAGATAATTCATGGGTTGTGCAATAACGCTTCACTGGGCCTGATCGACCTTTCGGATCCGGGCGTCCTCGCTCAGACCCCGCCCCAGATCGCCTCTGCCGTCTTGACCACCAGATCAAGCTTGCGCCGCTGGTCGTCGGCGGTGATGGCATTGCCCTCCTCGGTCGAGGCAAAGCCGCATTGCGGGGCGATGCCCATCTGATCAAGATCCGCATGGCGACCCGCCGCGTCGAACTGGCGGCAGAGATCGTCAAGGTCTTCCAGCGGCGCTGTCTTGGTGGTGATGAAACCGGGCATCACGCGCTGCTTGCCCTTGGGCAGCAAACGCAGGGGCTCCAGCCCACCGGCCCGTTCCGTATCGTATTCCATGAAGAAGATGTCGACGCCGGTCTTGTTGAAGACGGCATCGGCCGCGGGGTCGTAAGCGCCCTCTGCCGCGTGGGTCGAGCGGAAGTTGCCGCGGCACATGTGCATCCCGATAACCATGTCGGCGGGGCGGTCCCGGATCGCCTCATGAATCATCCAGGCATAGCGGTCGATCAGCCAGTCCGGGTCCTGGCCGTGTGCTGCTTTCTCTGCCCGGTGCTTGGGATCGCAGAGATAGGCAAAGAATATGTCGTCCATCTGAAGGTACCGGCAGCCCGCGTCATAGAAGGCCTGCACTGCCTTTTTATAGGTCGCCGCGATGGCCGCGAACAAGACGTCCGGATCCTTGTACTCGGCAGGGGCGATGTCCTCTGGCGCAGTGCGGAAGTGGCAGCAGGACGGACCGGGGATCGAGATCTTGGGCATGACCGAGGTGTGCGCGGCCACGAAACGGAAATGATCCAGCATCGGATGATCATCCGGGAAATCAAGCGGGCCCGAAATCGTCGGAAAGATCGGGCGCAGCTTCATGCCTGCAAACTGCACGCCCTGATCCCGTTCGACCAGATCCAGGCCTTCCAGCATGCCCATGAAGTCGTAATGCCAGAATGATCGGCGGCATTCACCATCGGTGACAGCCTTCAGCCCGGCCTGCTCCTGCATCCGGATCAGATCCGGGATCGCCGCATCCTCGGCGGCACGCAGGTCCGTGGCGGGTGCACTCTTGTCCGTCAGCACCGCCTTTCGGGCGGCCTGAACGGACTTCGGGCGCAGCAGGCTGCCGACATGATCGGCGCGGAATGGCGGTGTCACAGCGTCTCCTCCGGCCCCGACACCGCCCTTGTTTTCAGGCGTATGCCGTCAGGCCTCTTCCAGTGCTTTTGCCCGGCTTTCTATCATCTGATCCGCCTCGCGGCCATAAAGCTCCTGATAATGGTCAAACTCCGCCTCGAAGCGGCCCACGCCCTGGGTGATCGATCTCAGGTCCGCGATCAGATCATCCAGCGTGCCGCCGGGCATCATCGCCTCCAGTTCGTCCCAGCCCTCGCTCTCGGCCAGCCGGTCAAAGCCCAGAACCTGCCCGCGCTGCGAGGATACCAGTGGATTCAGCGACCCGGTGAAGACCGACGGAACCGTGAACCGCACCTTGTAGATCGGCTCCAGCAGAACGGTACCGGCCTCTTCCATGGCCTGCCGCACCCCGCCGCGCGCCGCGATCTTGAAGGCCATGTCAGAGCTGTCGACCGCGTGGTACTGGCCATCGCTGAGGTTGACCGAAATGTCGACGATCGGAAAACCCAACGGCCCGCGCTCCAGGCTCTCCTTGGCACCGGCCTCGACAGCGGGAATGTAGTTCTTCGGCACCGATCCGCCGTGGATCGTCTCCGTGAACTTGAACCCGCCACCACGTGCCATCGGACCGACGGTCATCTTCACATCGGCGAACTGCCCGGCCCCGCCGGACTGCTTCTTGTGGCGATAGTGGATGTCCGCCTTCTTGGTAATGGTCTCCCGCAAAGCAGGGGTCACGCGGTGCTCCGCCGTTTCCACGCCGAACTGTTCCGACAGCGCCTCCCGCGCCCGTCTCAGATGCAGGATGCCCTGTCCCGACAGCACATGCGCCCCCGTCTCCGCATCGTGGCCCGCGGTCAGCGAGGCATCTTCCGAGGCGAGCTTGCCAATGGCTTCGGACAGTTTCGCATCGTCTTTGTCACTTACAGCAGCGATCCCATGGCGCAGCAGCGGCTGGAGCGGGCGGTACCATGGCGGTGCGGCAAGTGCTTCCTCGGCATAGAGCTGCCCGGCATTCAGATGATCCGACTTGATGGCGCTGAAGACCTCTCCTGCCTCGATCGCGGGGGCCGTTTCCATTTTCGGTCCCGCCTGTTTCGAGGTCGGGCCCAACGCCGCACCGCCCAGCGCATCGCCCGATTTCACCGCGCCCAGGGCCCGCATGAAGACCGTCTTGCCGACATGCTTGCGATGCCGCGCCAGGAAGCTTGCGGCGGTCGCCCCGCCCATCCGGTCAGCCAGCGCCGACACATCGGGGGCCTCGTGGCGCAGCGCTTTCATCAATCGGAAGACGCCGTTGCCCTTTTCTGCACAGCCGATGAACGCCGGCACAGCATTCGCTTCGCGCACGATCCGGGCGCAGATCTCGTAGACCTCGTCATGGGCCGGAACGCGGTCCTCGATCAGCTCCTCCAGCAGCCAGTCATCGTATTCGGACAGCGATTCCAGAAACTCGCCTCTTGCCTCGGACTCGCGATCCATCAGATCGCCCGGGATCTCGACCAGTTCGGACGAGCCGGACTTCGAATATTTCCACGCGCGCTCGGACACCAGATCCACCGCGCCGACAATCGCGCCGTCCGCGCGCATCGGGATCTGACGCAGAACGACGGGGTTCTTAGAATAGCCCTGCAGCCCACCGACGATGTCGCGGGCACGGGAATTGGCTTCGTCCATGCGGTTGATGAAGATCATCGACGGCGTCCCGGCCTCCTCTGCCAGTCGGATGAAATGGGCGGACAGCACCGCGTGCTCGGGATCGGGCGAGGCGACGATCACCGCCATGTCGGCGGCCAGCAGCGTGTCCATCGATTGCTGCATGAATTCCAGCGATCCGGGGCAGTCCAGCCCGGTCCAGGACCCTCCCATGAACGGGAATTCGACGATGCGGGTTTCATGCGCCGCTCCCGCCGGCGCAGCCGTCCCTTCCAGCGAAGTCAAACGGTCCGTCAGCGTCGATTTGCCGACCCCGTTCGCCCCGAGAATTGCGATGCATTTGGCCATATGGTTCCCTCCAGCGTTATGCGCTCGATGAACCTCAGGGCCCGGTGCTTCTGCCGACACCGCAGCCAGCTATGGACGTCTCAGCCTACACAATCGCTGCGTGTGCGCAAGCAGCGGTTTGGGGCGGGCCGCCCGGGCCAGCGATATGGATTGAGATTTGCCGCCCGCTCCCCATATACAGTTGGCAACCAGAGAGGATGCCCCATGCAACAGCGTTCAAAATTCTTCGACGATGTCAGCCAGTTGATGACCAACGCCGCAGGCGTGGCCCAAGGCGCAAAGGACGAGGCAGAGAACGCGATGCGTGGCCTCGTGGACCGCTTTCTGGCGGATCAGAATCTGGTGACCCGCGAGGAATTCGACGCCGTGCGCGAGATGGCCGCCAAGGCGCGGGAAGAAAACGACGCGCTGGCCGCCCGGATTGCAGAACTGGAGGCGAAGCTGGGGGCGGAGGGGTAGTTCGACAGCTCTGGCCAGCCCCTCGAATCTTCGCCTCATCAGTCCTCACCGCCGACGAAAGCGTCCGCGCTCGGGTGGGCGTCGGGACCAGCACAGTCAGCGCTGCTTCGTGGCCGCGTAAAGTACCAGCCAAACCCTTTCGAAAACTTGCCTTAGAGCCCACCCGGCTGCTGTACGGGCTCTGCCCGGCGTCGCTCTTCGTCTCGGTTCCAGACTGACCTGTCTGGACAGGCTAATGCTCACACAATCCTTCGATGCGCAGACCCTTCCCCTTGCTCTGAACCACCCTGCCCCTTGCTCTGAATCAACGAATCTTTCGCGATGCACAATAAAAGCCCTTGCGGCCCCCCGATTCTTCCGCCACCATATTTAGCGGGTTAAGAGCAGCAACCCACACAATGGCAACCCCGGATGCTTTCTGTGGGCACCGCCTCACAGGGCACCACAACATGGGGGCTTTGAGGCAGATGAGCGCCGTAGAGCACGATTTTCATTCCACAGACTTCCACCCCATCGATATCGTTGAGACCTTGGCCGTCGAGTCCGAATGGGATTTCGACCGGCATGGCGAAGATCAGATCGCCATGGCGATCGAGGGTGCCTGGCGCACCTATTCGCTGAACCTCGCCTGGTCGACCCATGACGACATGCTGCGGCTGGTCTGCAGTTTTGAACTCACCCCGCCTGAAGATCGCATGGAAGAGATGCTGTCGCTGATCAACCTGACCAACGACAAGATCTGGTGCGGCAACTTCACCCTTTGGCCCGAGCACAAGATGATGGCGTTCCGCTATGGGCTTACCCTGGCAGGCGGCGCGTCGGCGACACCGGAGCAGATCGAAGCCATGGTCCTGACCGCCGTTGGATATTCCGAACGGTTCTACCCGGCCTTTCAACTGGTCGGCTGGTCGAACCACAGCCCGGAAGACGCCCTGTCCGTTGCCATTGACGAAGCTTACGGCACCGCCTGATCCGGATACCAAAGCCGATGAACAGCCCGTAGGGTGGGCGCAACCCCACCCTGCAGACAGGCCAGCCCATGACCGATCAGATCACCTTCGACGACTTCATGGCCGTCGACATCCGCTGCGGCACCGTCACCGACGCCCAGCCTTTCCCGGAAGCACGCAAGCCTGCGATCAAGCTCTGGATCGATTTCGGGGCAGAGATCGGGGTCAAGAAGACCTCCGCCCAGATTACCGGACACTACTCGCCCGAGACATTGGTCGGCAAACGGGTGATGGCCGTCGTCAACTTCCCGCCGCGCCAGATCGGGCCATTCATGTCCGAGGTTCTGACACTGGGCGTGATGGACGACGCTGGCGAGGTCGTCCTGCTTTCGCCCGATCATCCGGTTCCGAATGGCGGGCGAATGTGCTGAGGGCGGACGCTGCTTTCGCCCCGACCTGACGGGCGCCTTGTCCAGAGCCGCAACAGGGAAATTGAGTAGGTCCCGCTCGCGGACCCCACGACGATTTCAAGGTGCGATCGGCCACCGGCAGGGCTCAATGCAGCCGCACCCGCATCTGGTCAATCGTCCGGGCCCCCGACACGCCGCGTAGCACCGGCGGCAGCCCGGCTAGGGACAGCTCAGGCGTCAATGTCGCCAAAGCCGCCAATGCTTCCTCCAGCTCGGCACGCGCCAGGGCTTCACCCAGGCATCTGTGCGCACCCGCACCGAAAATCGGATGATAACGCGGGTGATCTGCGCGCCAGATATTGAACCGGCCCGGCTCTTCGTAGACCGCCGGATCACGCAGCGCGGCGAGAACGATCGGCGCCAGCACCGTACCTCGGGCGATGTCCACGCCATCCATCGCGAAATCCTCTGCTGCGACGCGCGGCAGGGATCCGATGACGGGATCGTAACGCAGCCCCTCTGCCGCGACCTGCTTTTTCAGCCCGTCAGGATCAGCGCAGAACGCGGCCCACTGATCGGGATGCTGCAAGAGCTGGGAAATGGTCGAGCACAGTGCCATGCGCGTGGTATCGGATCCGGCCAGAATGACCGAGGTGATCTGGACCCGCGCCTCGATCTCGCTCAGATCACCCCCGGTTTCCGGGGCGACGAAGGCCGACAGAAAGTCCTCCCGCGGCGCATCCCGGCGCGCCTGCAGCAGATCGGTCACCAGATCGTCCAGCTCTGCCATTGCCGCCACCTCGGCGGCCTGCGATTCTGAAGGACGCAAGGACAGCGCCCGCATCGCAGGATAGACCAGTTCAGCAAAGCGGCGCACCTGATCGGCAGGCACACCCAATATCTCGGCCACGATCCGCGACGGCAGCGGCCCGGCGATCTCGTCCAGGAAGTCGATTACCGGGGTCCCGGTCGCGGCGATCAGATCGGACACGACCGCCCTGATCCGCGGCCGCATCTGGTCCATCACCTTGAAGGCGAATGTCCGCGACAGCGGCCTGCGACGACGCCGGTGAACATCGCCGTTCGAAAACAGCAGCGAGTTTGCGAAATACTCGAACACGGGCCCTTCTGTGACGCCAAGGGCGACGACCTTTTCTGTCTCCACCTGCCGTGTGACGCTCGGATTCGTGCAGTGGAGCAGATTTTCGTGCGAGAATGTCCAGCAAAACCCGTAGCGGTCCACAGCGACCGGACCCTGGCGGCGCAGATCCTCGACATACTCATGGTCTGATTGCTCCGCCGGACGCTTGTGGACCCGGGGCAGGCCGTCAGCCATCGCCAAGGGTCCGCGCGACGGCATCGACGAAGACTTCGGCGCCAAGGGCAATGTCCGCGTCCGAAGTATCCTCGGACCAGTGATGGCTGATCCCGCCGATCGACGGCACGAACATCATGGCCGACGGCACGTGCCTCGCGATCACCTGGGCATCATGCCCAGCGCCCGAGGGCATGATCAGCCACTGCTCCGGGGCCCGCTCCTTAGCCGCGTCCACCAAAGCCTGCTGCGGCGCGTCGGCCATGATCGCGGGGGTGCTCTCTCCCATGACCTCGATCCGCGCATCGCACGGCCCCTGATCCGCTTCGGCCACCAGATCGAACAGCTTTGCCTTCAGGCGGTCCAGCACCGCCTGATCCGCGTCACGGAACTGGAAGATCATCTCCGCGCCGCCGGGAATGATCGACGGCCCGCCGGGGTCCAGCGTCACCCGGCCCACCGTCCAGACAGAATGGGGACCCACCAGCGCCGGAAACTCCTCCTCGATACGGTGCCAAAGCCGCATCAGGGCCTTGCCCGCATCGCGGCGGATGTCCATGCGGGTTGTCCCGGCGTGGTTCTGAACGCCTGAGAACGTGATCCGGTACTGCCATATCGCCACGATCGAGGTGACAATCCCGATGCGCAGGCCGTCACGCTCCAGCGTTTGACCCTGCTCGATATGCGCCTCGAAAAACGCCCGGTAGCGCGCGGGATCGAGCAGAAGGCGAGGACGTCCCGCCAGCCCGGCCCCGCCAAGCAAGTCGCGCAAGGTGCCCCGGCCCGACCGGCAGACGGACCCGTCCATCGCTGCTTCCGTGATGTCGCCGACAAAGGATTCAGACCCCAGGAACGACGCGCCGGTGAAATGCCCCTCTTCATCGGCAAAGGCCATCACATCGACGCCGCCGGGGCCGTCGGCTTCGGCCACCGCACGTGCCGCCTCCAGCGCATAGACAACGCCCAATGCCCCATCCAGCCAACCGGCGTGGTTCTGGCTTTCGATGTGACTGCCTGCCAGCACGACGGGCCCGTCCCCGGGTGCCCGGCCCATCACATTGGCGATCCCGTCAATCTGCGCGTCATGTCCGATCGCTGTCAGTTCATCCGCCAGCCAACGGCGCGTTACCATGTCTTCCGGCGAAAGTGTCGGCCGGTGAACGCCTGTCTTATGGGTGCCGATGCTTCGCAGATGGTAGAGATCGCGCAGAACGCGGTCGGTGTTTGCCTTGATCATCGGGGACCCCGCCACTGCAAAGCTGCCTGGGCTCACCAGACCAGAAAGGCCGCGCGACGGCAATCCTGCCGTGCCTGCCGCGGCTGCGCATCCTACTCAGGTGCGGTGCTGCGAACCCTCTGGCCCGGCAACCGGGATTGTGCTCATGTGGATCGCTCCGCGACGCGACCTGCCGCGGCTGCCCCGCCTCGAATACACACAGACCTCGAAGACACAGACCACCAACACACGCACACCGTGAACACGCGCAGACCACAAGGACCCGGACATGAAAACCTTCATCGCCTGCTTTGGGACCGAAACGAACAGCTTTGCCTCCATGCCCACGGGGATGCACACATTCGAAGAAACGATGCTATTCCACGGAGATGCGACCCGGCATCCGCCGTCTGCTTTTTCGCTGCCCCTGCACATCTGGCGCCAGAAGACCGAGGAAATGCAGGGCACAGTGGTCGAAGGTCTCGCGGCCTTTGCGCAGCCCTCCGGCGTCACGATCCGCCGCGTCTATGAAAGTCTGCGCGACGAATTGCTCGACAATCTGCGTGCCGCCATGCCGGTCGACGTGGTTCTGCTCGCCATGCACGGTGCGATGACGGCGGAAGGCTACATGGACTGCGAGGGAGACACCCTGTCCCGCGTGCGGGAGATTGTCGGCCCGGACGTGACCGTGGGCGTCGAACTTGACCTGCATTGCTCGATCACCGAGCAGATGCTGGCAAATGCCGATGCAATCGTTCTGTTCAAGGAATACCCCCACACCGATATCGGTCCGCGGGCGAAGGAGCTTTTCGAGATCTGCCGCCGCACCCATTCGGGCGAGGTCAAACCGGTCATGGCCGTCCACGACTGCCGGATGATCAACAAATGGCGCACCCCGAACCAGCCGGTGCGCACGGTCGTCGAAGAAATGCAGGCGGCAGAAGGCAAGGACGGCATCCTTTCCGTCTCCTTCGCGCACGGCTTCCCCTGGCAGGACGTGCCGGACACGTCCTCGAAGATGCTGGTCGTCGCGGACGGGGACAAAGAGGCTGCCGCTGCCACGGCGCAGTCCTTCAGCAAGCGCCTTTGGGATCTGCGCCATGACTGCGTCGAACCGATGCTGACCATTGATCAGGCCCTGGACAGGATCGAGGCGGGGCCGGGGCCGGTCGTCCTGGCCGATGTCGCGGACAATGCAGGCGGCGGCGCGCCAGCCGATTCCACCTTCGTCCTGGCCCGGGCGCTGGAGCGCGGCGTCTCAGGCATACTGTCAGGCCACTACTGGGACCCCGTTGCGGTGAGGTTTTGCGAAGAGGCCGGGGAAGGCGCGACGCTGACCCTGCGCATCGGCGGCAAATGCGGGCCATCCTCTGGCGACCCGGTCGATCTGACGGCAACGGTGCGCGCGATCAAGCCCGGCGCGGCCCAGACCTTCGGGGATGCGACGACACCCATGGGCACGGCGGTCTGGCTATCGACAGAAGGCGGCATCGATCTTGTCCTGACCACCAAGCGGACCCAGGTCTTCCACCCGGACAGCATGACCCAGTTGGGGATCGATCCGGGCAGCTACCGCGGCATCGTCGTCAAATCCACGCAGCATTTCTATGCCGGCTTCGCGCCGCTGGCCGCCGAGGTGGCCTACATCGCCGCGCCGGGCGCGATTCCCCCTGACTTCGCAACGATCCCTTTCAAGAACTTCACCGCGCCCTACTGGCCAAGGGTCGAAGACCCGTTCGCCTGAGACGGCCGCGATGGCGCGGCCGGCCACCCAATCCGTCCGCGTCTTCGTTTCGCCCGCATTCAAGAGCCCGGCGAAAGGGGCAATCTCATCGGGCTCATGCAGCTTTGGCGATGTCCTGCTGCATCAACGCGTCGGCCCGCGCCCGCTCTGATCGGGCCGCCGCCTCGAACACCGGGCCGTAGCCGCGCATCTCCAGCGGTGCGCCCAGGATCGCTGTTGCATCAACGCGATCCAAACGCTGCGGCAGGTCCGCGAGGATCGCAAGATACCAGTCGATCAACGCGCGCTGCAGCCGCCGTTCCGCCATCCAGCCGACCGGATCGGCCCACGTCCCGCGCAGCCGCTTCATCCGGGCCAGCAGGCGCATGCCTGGACGGATCCACCCGCCGACCGAGATTTTCCGCGGCCGCCCGCGCGCATCGGTCCCGGTCGGCAGGAATGGCGGTGCAAGGTGATAGCGGACCCGGTATGCACCCTGGAAAGCACCTGCGATCTCGCGGTCAAAGCCCGTTTCCGTGTGCAGACGCGCGACCTCGTACTCGTCCTTGTAGGCCATCAGTTTGAACAGTGCCCGTGCCGCGATTGCCCCCAGATCTTTGCGCAGATGCGCTGGCAAAGCGGCCGCAAAGCCGTCGATCGCGCCGCGATAGCGATCGGCATAGGCCGCATCCTGATAGCCGGTCAGAAACTCCGCGCGCCGTTCAAGCAAAGCGTCAAGGCTCTCGTCCGGCTCTGACGCAGGCGGCGGCAGGACTGCCTCGGGCCGCGCCACGGCCAGGCGTCCGATTGCAAATGCCAGCCGGTTCTGCCGCGCCTTGACCCCGTTCAAGTCAATCGCCCGGTCCATTGCCTCCAGCCCCACCGGGACCATTCCGTTCTGCCAGGCTGCGCCCAGCAGGATGGTGTTGGCATAGACCGCATCACCCAGCAGATCTTCGGCAAGTCGGTTGGCATCCATGGCCTGCACATGCCCTGCCCCGACAGTCGCCCTGATCGCCGCGGCACGGGTTCCGATCTTCAGGTCCGCATCCCGGCGCAGCACCAGATCGCCTGTCGGCATCTCGGCGGTGTTCAGGACCACCTCGGTCCCGGGACGATAGTGCTGTGAGGCCTTGGGCGAGGAACTGACCACCGCATCGCAGCCCACAACAGCATCGGCCGCCCCGGCATCAAGGCGCACCTGCTGCACGTCATCCGGCGATGCACCAATCCGGATATAGCTCAGCACCGTTCCGAATTTCTGGGCGAAGCCGGTAAAGTCCAGCAGGCTGACGCCCCGGCCCTCAAGGTGGGCGGCCATCGTAATCAGGGCACCAACGGTGATCACGCCGGTGCCGCCGACACCCGCGACCAGCAGGTTGAACGGCACGTCGGTCAACGGAGGATGGTCAGGCACCGGCAGGCCAGCCGCCAGAGCTGTATAGTCGGTTGCCGCCTCTTTCGGTTTCGCCCGCTCCCCGCCTTCGATCGTCACGAAGCTGGGGCAGAACCCGTTCAGGCAGGAAAAATCCTTGTTGCAGGACGACAGGTTGATCTTGCGCTTGCGGCCAAACTCGGTCTCCCGCGGCTCGACCGACAGGCAATTGCTCTCGAGCGAGCAATCGCCGCAGCCCTCGCAGACCATCGGGTTGATCACCGCGAACCGTTTCGGGTCCTCGGACAGACCCCGCTTCCGGCGGCGGCGCTTTTCGGTGGCGCAGGTCTGCTCGTACAGCAGGATGCTGACGCCCGGCACCTCGCGCAGCTCCCGCTGCACCGGGTCCAGATCGGAACGGTCGTGAAAACTGGTGCCCGCGGGGAAATCGGCGCGGCTGAACTTGGCGATGTCATCTGACACCAGGGCAATCCGCTCGATGCCTTCGGCCCGGCAGTTGTGCGCGATGCCAGCCACACTGACCGGGCCGTCCACCGGCTGCCCGCCGGTCATCGCAACCGCATCGTTGTAGAGGATTTTGAACGTGATGTTCGTTCCCGCCGCCACCGCCTGCCGGATCGCCAGCGAGCCAGAGTGATACCACGTCCCCTCCCCCAGATTCTGGAACATGTGCTTGCCGCCATTGAACTTGGATCGCACGGCCCAGGCCACACCCTCGGCCCCCATCTGGGCAAATCCGTCCGTGTCGCGGTCCATCCAGGTCGCCATGACATGGCAGCCGATCCCGGACCCGGCCTTGCTGCCATCGGGCACCTTGGTCGATGAATTATGCGGGCAGCCGGAACAGAAATATGGCGTGCGTGTCGCACCGGGGACGGCGATCACCGGCGGCGGTGCCTCGACCAGCGCCAGCGCCCTGTCGACCAGGCCTTCCTCCGGGAAAAACCGGTTCAGCCGCTCGGCGAGGATCGGGACCAGCCCCAGCGGGCTGAGTTCACCGGCCCAGGGGACTAGGTCACGGGTCGCCTGCGCGTCGGTCTTTCCGACCATCTTGTCCGGTTTGTCGCCCGGCCAGTCATAGAAATACTCCTTGAACTGGCTTTCGATGATGCCGCGCTTTTCCTCGACCACCAGCACCTCGGTTTTGCCGCGGACGAAATCCAGCGCGTCGCGGCGGGCCAGCGGCCAGACCATGCCGACCTTGTAGATATCGATGCCCAGACGGCGGCATGTCGCCTCGTCCAGACCCAGAAGGCGCAGCGCCTCCATCAGGTCCAGATGGCCTTTTCCAGTGGTCACAATCCCGAAGGACGCATCGGCAATGTGGTATATGCGCCGGTCGATCGGGTTGGCTTCGACGAAGGCCTCGACCGCGCGCAGCTTGTGGCCCATGCGGTGCTCGATCTCCGGGCTCGGGCCGTCGCCAAGGCGCACATGCAAACCGCCGGGCGGCAATTCCAGAGGCGGCATCGCAAACGTGCGATCCGGGCCGAGTTCGACCGATCGGGCAGATTCCACCGTTTCGGATATCGCCTTGAATCCGACCCAAGTGCCTGAATAGCGCGACAGTGCAAAGCCGTAGGCACCGAATTCAAGATACTCGCCGACCGTGGCCGGGTTCAGAATCGGCATGAACCACGACAGGAAAGCGGCATCCGACTGGTGCGGCATCGACGATGACACGCAGCCGTGGTCATCGCCTGCCACGACCAGTACGCCGCCCTTCGGCGCTGACCCGTATGCATTGCCGTGACGCAGCGCGTCGCCTGACCGATCCACGCCCGGCCCCTTGCCGTACCACATCGAAAAGACGCCCTCATGCACGCAGTCCGGATCCAGCGAGG
>JBCCMP010000042.1:0-18378 GCA_039026295.1 Pseudomonadota bacterium
AGAACGGCATGGCACCGGGGTCAGTGCTGACATCAATGCTGAAGCGGGTCGATGTTGCGGCCTACAACACGCTGAAGGACGCGATGGACGGCAAGTTCACCCCGGGTGTCATCATACTGGGCGCGGCCGAGGGCGGCGTTGACTGGGCGCTGGATGACAACAACGCCGAACTCGTCAACGCAGACATGAAAGCAAAGGTCGAGGCTGCCCGCGCTGCGATCATCGCCGGGGACATTCAGGTCCATGACTACTTCTCGGACGAAAGCTGTCCGCACGGCTGATGGCTGAAGAACGCGGTTTCGCCGTCCGGTCGCTTGGCGAAATCGCGATCCGGTGCCGCGATATGGAGGCCATGGAGGCCTTCTATCGCGACACCATCGGACTGGAGGTGTTCGCGCATCGCCCGACCGCAGACGACAAGCGCATCATCTTCTTCAAGATTTCAGAAGGCTTCGGGGGCCACACCACGGTGCTGGCCCTTTTCCGTGCCGAAGACGGCGAACCGAACACCGGCGAAGGATCCTCTTTGCACCACATAGCGCTTGCGGTGCGATGGGCAGAACAGGACGCTGCCATGGACTGGCTGCGGTCAAAGGGCCTGCCCGTCCGCGTCGAACATTTCGATTGGGTAGGCTGGCGGGGAGTGTTCACCGAGGATCCGGATGGCAACACCGTCGAACTGGTCGCGGCGAGGCCTGAGCCAGAGACGACCGCCTGAACCGCAGAAAACCACGTGGAACGATGCAAATCCGGTATTGTGATCGTGGGCAAAACACGCACAGATAAACCTGAGGCAGCAGCGTTGGGCTCTCCAATCAGCTGACCGTGAGAACATCCAGGGGGCAGCGATCCTCAGCCCATTGCATAGCGCCAATGCGACGCCCGGGTGGACCCGATGAGCGCGCCTGCGGTTCGCCTGAACAGCATCACCAAGCGGTTTGGCCCGGTGCTGGCCAACGATGCGATCGACCTGCACGTCCCGGTCGGGACGGTGCACGGGATCATCGGAGAAAACGGCGCGGGCAAGTCCACCCTGGTTTCGATCCTCTACGGCTTCTACGCCGCTGACGCGGGCACTGTTGAAATTGACGGCTCGGTCGCTCGCATTGCCTCGCCCTCTGATGCGATCGCCCACGGTATCGGCATGGTGCACCAGCACTTCATGCTGGTTCCAACCTTCACCGTCCTGGAAAACGTGATGCTGGGCGCCGAGGGCGGCGCAATGTTGAAACAAGGTGCCGAGGACGTCCGGGCCGAACTGCTGCGGCTTGAGGAGGACTACGGTCTGGAGGTCGATCCCGATGCACTGGTCGGCGACCTACCCGTGGGTCTGCAGCAGCGGGTTGAGATTCTGAAAGCCCTGCGCCGCGGCGCGCGCATTCTGATCCTGGACGAACCGACCGGGGTGCTGACGCCAGACGAAGCCGACCGCCTGTTCGAGATCCTGCGTGGCCTGAAAAACGACGGCGTGACCGTCTTGCTGATCACCCACAAGCTGGGCGAAATCATGGCGATCTGCGATGGCGTGTCGGTCATGCGGCGGGGCCGGATGGTCGGGCATCGTAAGGCGGCGGATACCTCGCCTGAGGACCTCGCCGAACTGATGGTCGGGCGAAAAGTTGTGCTGGAGACGGACCGGGGCGCGACACAGCCGGGCGATGTCCTGCTGCGAACCGAAGTTCTGAGCGCGACCGACCACACCGGTGCACCGCGCCTGCGTGATGTGACACTGGAGATGCGCGCGGGAGAGGTGCTGGGCATCGCGGGCGTCTCTGGCAACGGCCAGTCCGAGTTGTTGGAAATTCTGTCAGGTATCCGTCCCGTCGAGGCAGGGTCTTTCCACGCCGCGGGCCGCAGGGTCGACGCCGCACATCCGATGACCCCGGCCGACATGCGTGCCATGGGCATCGCCCACATTCCCGAGGACAGGCACCGGCGGGGGCTGGTCCTGCCCTTCGAGGCTCGGGAGAACGTGGTGCTGGGATATCCGGGTGGATCCGGCGATGGCCCCTGGGCCACGCCTGGCGCAATGGAGGCCACCGCCAGACCGCTGATTGAAGAGTTCGATGTGCGCCCGCCCGACCCGCGCCTGCCGGCACGCGGCTTTTCCGGCGGCAATCAGCAGAAGATCGTGATCGCCCGCGAAATGGCGGCGGCCCCGCAGATCCTGTTGATCGGCCAGCCGACCAGGGGCGTTGATATCGGCGCGATTGAATTCATCCACGCCCAGATCATCGCGTTGAAGCAGCGCGGCTGTGCAATCCTGCTGGTTTCGGTCGAACTGGACGAGATCCTTGCCCTGTCGGACCGGATTACCGTCATGAACGGCGGTCGCATCGTCGGCACTGTTGCGCGTGAGGACACGACCCGCCAGCAGCTCGGCATGATGATGGGCGGGGAGGCCGCGGCATGAGGATGGCCCTGGCATCGGGCCGGTTCGCCATCCCGGCGCATGCAGCGGCATCACCGTCAAATATCCGAAAGGATCCCTGTCATTGCAGGGATCACGGTGTTTCCGGATGACTCCGCTGCCACGCTGGGTCGAGGTCGGTGTGATCCCGTTGATCAACCTGACCCTCGCACTGCTGGTCGCAGGTCTTGTGATCGCCACGGTCGGTGAAGACCCGATCCGTGCGCTGAATGTGATGATCCAGGGCGCCTTCGTCTATCCCGGTTCGCTGGGCTACACGCTCTATTACACAACCAATTTCGTGTTCACCGGGCTGGCCGTCGCCGTGGCCTTCCACGCGATGCTGTTCAACATCGGGGGCGAGGGGCAGGCCATGCTGGGGGGCATCGGCATCACCATCGTCTGCCTTGCTTTGGACCCGTTCATGCCCGGGTTCCTTGTCGCCCTGGTCGCCATCTGCGGTGCGGCGGCCATGGGCGCGGCCTGGGCGTTTATCCCCGGCTGGCTGCAGGCCTATCGCGGCAGCCACATCGTGATTACGACGATCATGTTCAACTTCATCGCCTCGGGTTTGATGGTCTGGCTGCTGGGCGGATGGTTGAAAGGCGACGTCACCGGTTCGCCGCAGTCCCGGTTCTTCGCGGAAGAGGCCTCGCTGCCCGCGATGCACGACATCTTGAACGGGCTGGGGATCGATGCGGCCCGCTCGCCCCTGAACCTGTCCATCGTCATCGCGGTGCTATGCTGCGTCGGCGTCTGGGTGCTGATCTGGCGCACCAAGTTCGGCTACGCGCTGCGCGCCATGGGCCATTCCGAACCCGCGGCGGAGTATGCCGGGATCCCGGTGCGCCGGATGATCGTGATCGCGATGGCGATCTCAGGCGCGTTGGCAGGCTGCATGGCGCTGAATGAAATCCTGGGCGTGCAGCACAAGCTGGTTCTGAACTTCTCGGCAGGCTACGGGTTCACCGGTATTGCCGTTGCCCTGATGGGGCGCAACCACCCGGTCGGGATCGTCATGGCGAGCCTTCTGTTCGGCGCGCTCTACCAGGGCGGCGCGGAACTGGATTTCGAGTTCAAGTCGATCACCCGCGAGATGGTGCTGGTGATCCAGGGCCTGATCATCCTTTTCTCTGGCGCGCTGGCCTACATGTTCACCCCGTGGCTGGTGCGGGCCTTTGCGCAGAGGGCGAGCAATGCTTGAAACCTGGATCGATGTTCTGCGCATCCTCGACGGCACGCTGCGGGTCGCGACCCCGCTGATCCTGTGCGCAATGGCGGGGCTGCTGTCCGAGCGGTCCGGCGTGATCGACATCGGACTGGAGGGCAAGCTGCTGGCCGGTGCCTTCGCGGCGGCGACGGTCGCGCACCTTGCCGGGTCGGAATGGGTCGGACTGGGCGCGGCGATTATCGTCTCTGTCTCTTTCGCGCTGGTGCACGGCTTCGCCTGCATCACTCATCGCGGCGAGCAGATCATTTCGGGCGTCGCCATCAACATCCTTGCGGCCGGGCTGACCGTGGTGATTGGCATCGCCCTTTTCCGCAAGGGCGGGCAGACGCCGCTGCTTGAAGACAGCGAACGGTTCGGTGCCATCACTTTCCTCGGCACCGAAACGCTCGGCGACGTCCCGATCATCGGACCCCTCTATGTTGAGCTGATCTCTGGGCACAACCTGCTGGTCTATGCCGCGCTCGCGACCGTGGTCCTGGTCTGGTGGCTGCTTTACCGCACGACATTCGGGCTGCGTCTGCGCGCGGTGGGCGAGGCCCCGGCAGCCGTCGATACGGCCGGGATTTCGGTCACGTGGCTGCGGTATCGCGCAGTGATCATGGCGGGCGTGCTCTGCGGGATTGCCGGGGCGTACCTGTCGACTGCGGGGTTCGGAGCGGGTTTCGAGCGGGACATGTCGGCGGGCAAGGGCTTCATCGCCCTGGCGGCCATGATCCTGGGCAACTGGCGGCCCGGCACAACTTTGCTGGCGTGTCTGTTGTTTGGGTTCCTCGAAACCATCTCTCCCCGTCTGCAAGGGGTAGGTTTCGATTGCACCGACGGCGCGCTGGCAGAGCTTTGGTATAGGGTCTTCTTCCTGGATTGCGGCGGCGGAGCCGTTGGCTTCCCGACGGCGATCATCCCGATGCTGCCTTACATACTGACCGTCATACTTCTGGCCGGTTTCTTCGGCCGCGCCGTGCCGCCGAAAGCGCTGGGGACGCCCTATGTCAAAGAGCATTGACGATCTGATCGCAGCCGCCGAGAACGCCCGTGCGCGCGCCTATGCCCCCTATTCCAACCCCCCGGTCGGGGCGGCCATCATCGACGAAAACGGCGAGATCCACGCCGGATGCAATGTCGAAAATGCCGCCTACCCTGAGGGCATGTGCGCGGAGGCAGGCGCAATCTCGGCAATGGTGTTGAGCGGCAGCACCCAGATCATGGCGATTGCGGTTTCAGGTCCTGGCGAAGAACTGTGTACCCCCTGCGGCGGATGCCGACAGAAGATCCGCGAATTCGCCCATGCCGAGACGCCCGTTATCATCTGCGGGCCTGAGGGGTTTGAGGCCGAGTTCAGCCTGGACGAACTGCTGCCGATGAGCTTCGGGCCGGAGAACTTGGGGTAAGTTTTCCGGTGCGAAAAAGGCCCTTCCTGGCGACGCCTCCAATGTCACCGCAACCGAGGGTCTCGTCCGACCGCGGGCGGGCGGGCGAACGGATGTATGTTTTGGGAACCTTTATTCCAGCCGGACCGCACGACCTGAACCTATGCGCCGGGATCTACCAATTCGCCCGACCGGGGGGCTGTCGGGCGAGGCCCGGCGGCCCTCCAGGCCTTGATTCAGGGGCAAGCGCTTCTTGGCAGGAGTTGAGTGGAACTCTCGAACCTCGGTGAAATCCCCCTTCCAATCCGGTCCCCCATCCCGTTGAATGGCGCTCCGCAAGGAGGCCCTGATGACCGAACCGAAATCCCCCGTCGACAAGAATTCCCACGTCTACTTGATCGACGGGTCCGGTTACATCTTCCGGGCTTATCACGCGCTGCCGCCGCTGACGCGGAAATCGGATGGATTGCCCATCGGCGCGGTTTCGGGATTTTGCAACATGCTCCACCGGCTGGTGACCGGGGCGGGCACCAAGGGAGCGACCCATTTCGCAGTGATCTTCGACTATTCCTCGAAGAGCTTTCGCAATCAGATCTACGACGACTACAAGGCCAACCGCCCGCCACCGCCCGAGGATCTTGTACCGCAGTTCCCCCTGATCCGCGACGCCACGCGTGCCTTTGGCCTGCCGTGTATCGAGATGGAGGGGTACGAGGCTGACGATCTGATCGCCACCTACGCTGTCCAGGCGGACAAGGCCGGTGCCAATGTTACCATCGTGAGTTCTGACAAGGACCTGATGCAGCTGGTCGGCGGCGGTGTCGGGATGCTGGATCCCATGAAGAACACCGATATCGGGCCGGATGAGGTCGTGGCCAAGTTCGGCGTCGGACCGGACAGGGTGATCGATGTCCAGTCGCTGGCCGGAGACTCGGTCGACAATGTCCCGGGCGCGCCGGGTATCGGGATCAAGACCGCCGCGCAACTGATCAATGAATACGGCGATCTTGATACGCTTTTGGAGCGTGCCGAAGAAATCAAGCAACCAAAACGACGTCAGACGCTGATCGAGAAGGCCGATCAGATCCGCATTTCCCGAGATCTGGTGACCCTGAAGCAGGATGTCCCCGTCGAGCATCATCTGGACGAGTTCGCTCTTGGCGCGTCGGACCCTGACACTCTGCTTGGTTTTTTGGCGGAGATGGAGTTCCGGACGCTGACCACCCGGATCGCAGAGCATTTGGGCGCGGAGGCTCCGGTGATCAGCGCGGCCTCGGACGGCTCTTCCGACACGGCCGCTGCCGAGGCTGCGGCGGAAACCGGCGCGCCCGGCGCTGATCGCACGTTGCCCGCGATGACCGACGATTACCGCACCATCCGCACCGGCGACACACTGCACGCGATCATCGCGGATGCGTATGAAACGGGCATTCTTTGCATCGATCTTGAGACCACCTCCCTGGACGAAATGGTGGCGGAGATCGCGGGATTTGCGCTTTCCCCTGCGCCCGGCACCGCGGTCTATGTGCCCACTGGCCACGTGGAAGGAGAGGGCGATCTTCTTGGTGCCGCGGCACGCGCGCCGGACCAGTTGACCACGGACGAAGCAATGAAGGCCCTTCGCCCTATCCTTGCCGACCCGGCGATCCTGAAGATCGGACAGAACCTGAAGTACGACCTGAAGGTGCTGGCCCGCCACGACACGCCCGTCGCGCCGATCGATGACACCATGTTGATGTCCTATGCGCTGGACAGCGGTTTGGGCGGGCACGGCATGGACGAGCTGTCAGAACGTCACCTTGCGCACAAGCCGATCTCCATCAAGGAACTGCTGGGCACCGGAAAGAACGCGATCACCTTCGATCGGGTCGCGATCGACAAGGCCGCACCCTATGCAGCGGAAGACGCTGATGTGACACTGCGGCTGTGGCACAAGCTGCGGCCCCGACTGGCGGCAGAGAAGGTCTCGACTGTCTACCATACACTGGAGCGCCCTCTGGTCCCTGTGCTGGTGGATATGGAGCGTAACGGCATCAAGGTGGACGCCCCGACACTGGCCAATATGTCCAACCGCTTTGCCCAGAAGATGGCCGAGTATGAGGACGAGATCTACGAACTGGCCGGCGGAAAGTTCAACGTCGCCTCGCCCAAGCAACTGGGCGAGATCCTGTTCGAGAATATGTCGCTGGAGGGCGGCAAGAAGACCAAGACAGGTGCCTGGGCCACCGGGGCCGATGTGCTGGAGACGCTGGCTGCCCAAGGGCACGATCTGCCGGCGCGCGTGCTGGACTGGCGCCAGCTTTCAAAGCTGAAATCCACCTATACGGACGCGCTGCAGACCCATATCAACGGCGACACGGGGCGGGTGCATACAAGTTTTTCTCTCGCTGCGACCTCCACCGGACGCCTCGCGTCCACGGATCCGAACCTGCAGAACATTCCGGTCCGCACCGAGGAAGGCCGCGCCATCCGCACTGCCTTTGTGGCCGAGCCGGGCAATGTGATCCTGTCGCTGGACTACAGCCAGATCGAGTTGCGTATCCTCGCCCATATCGCCGACATTCCGGCCCTAAAGAAAGCGTTTCACGACGGGCTGGACATTCATGCCATGACGGCTTCCGAAGTCTTCGGCGTGCCTATCGAGGGGATGGACCCCATGGTCCGCCGCCAGGCCAAGGCGATCAATTTCGGGGTGATCTACGGGATCTCGGCTTTTGGTCTGAGCAACAACCTGCGCATTCCGCGCGGTGACGCGCAGGCGTTCATCGACGCGTATTTCGCGAGGTTCCCCGGGATCAAACAGTACATGGACGACACCAAGGCGGCGGCGCGCGAGGACGGATATGTCTCGACCCTGTTCGGGCGCAAGATCCACACGCCGGGGATCAACCAGAAGGGACCGGGTCGGGGATTCTCGGAGCGCGCGGCAATCAATGCACCCATCCAGGGCACAGCAGCGGACGTGATCCGGCGCGCCATGATCCGCATTCCGGGTGTGATGGAGTCAGCCAAGCTAAGCGGGCGAATGCTGCTGCAGGTTCATGACGAGTTGCTGTTCGAAGTGCCGGAGGCTGAGGTCGAGGACACCATCGCCGCCATCAGAACGGTCATGGAAGGTGCCGCCGCCCCGGCCGTCGACATTTCTGTCCCGCTGGTAGTGGATGCGGGCCGCGGTGCCAGTTGGGCCGAGGCGCACTGAAGCAGGCCACATACCTTCTGGCGATGCCGGATGAGAACCTGAGGGCGCGCGTCAACTGGTTTTCGAAATCCAGCCGTCGCGGTGGATGCACGCGCCTTTGAAGACCGCGCGGTCGCCAGCGCTGCCCTCGCGAAAACGCTCATTGGCTTCGCACCGAGAATGTGCCTAAGCTTTTGCCTTGGGAGAACGGAATGAGATCTGCATTCGTGGCAGCCTGTCTGGCGATGGCGCTGTGCGGCCATGGCGCTGAGGCCGATGTGCTGGACAAGATCGCCGAGACCGGGAGAGTGCAGCTTGGCGTGCGCGGCGCAGCGCCGCCGTTCTCATATCTCGATTTTCAGACCGAACCTGCCGGGCTTGCCGTGCGGCTGTGCGAGGAGGTTGCGGCCCGGATTGGTGCGCAGCTTGGCATCGATGAGATCGAGATAGATCATGGCATCGTCACAGCCAGCACGCGGTTCGGAGCGCTGGGCCAGGGGTTGACGGACATTCACTGCGGTCCTGCGTCAGTGACGCTGAAGCGGCGGGAGACGCTGGATTTCTCGCTGCTCTACTTTGTCGATGGGGCAGCGGTCGCCGAGCGGCCTGGGGGATACGATGCACTGTTGGCCAATCAGACGGGTAAGATCGGCGTGCTGGATGGCACAACGGCGGTCGCGGTCGCACAAGGACTGATCGAGACGCATGGACTGGACGCCGAGATAGAGGCATTCGCGTCTCACCCCCGCGGACTGACGGCTTTGCGGGATGGAAAGATCGATATCTATGTCGGCGATCATGCGATTCTTTTGTTCCAGGTCAGCAACATGGACGAAGCTGGCGGCGTTACCGTGCGCGACGAGATTCTCAGCTTCGAGCCCTATGCCCTGGCAGTCCGCGGCGGCGAAAGGCGCCTTTTACTGGCCATAGATCGCGCATTGAGCGACATTTATCGCAGCGGTCTGATCTTTGATCTGATCCGGCAGGAACTGGGAAGTTTTGAAATCCCCCCGCAGACACGGGCGATCTACAAGATCGTCGGCTTGCCGGATTGACCCGTCACCCCTGATCTGCGCGGGTCAGGCGTTCATAATTGTCGTCAGAGAACGCCATCGCCTCGCCGGTATCCGTGTCGAATAGTGACCTGTCGACGGTGGTCAGTTTGCCGAGGTAGACGTGGATCGCCAGGCTTGGCTCCGCGCTGGCGCAACTGACGGCGTGAATGGCGTCGGGTCCGATCTGAAGGACCTTGCCGGGCTCTAACACGACCTCGTTGCTCTTCTGCAAGGCCACTCCGTCGGCGGCTGTTTCAAAGAACTCGTTCCGTTCCGCGCCCCGGTAAACACCGATCGTGGCGTGCATCTGATGGTCATGGGCAGGCACCGTCTGACCGGGCAGGAAACGGCAGAACCAGATCGAGATTGAATCATCCTCGAACAGAACGACCTCGTTTTCCGCGTAGTCGGGTATTCCTTCATTGACAGCGACCGGGTCGGCAAGCGCCGTTTGCAGAACCGATCTGACCGACTGTTGCGGGCGATCCTGCGTTGCCGCCGCGCGAAGGTCGGTCACAAGCGTCTCGATGTCGAAGGCCAATGCCTGACCCCTTTGTCTGCACTGTTTCCGTGGACCCATTCGACTTGCAACCCGCCGACTTGGACCCATTCACATTGGAATTATCTGCCATCCTTGCATCACACTCAAGATCGGCCGGTCAATCGATCCCTTCGGACAATGCATCGACGACCGCATCCACCCAGTCCGCCCCGGCCAGTCCCGATCGCGTAACCAGTCCGATCGTTCGACTTGGCTGTGGGTCTGCGAAGCGCCGCAGATCAAGGCCGTTTCCCTCCACGCCCGCCGCGATCTCTGGAATCAGCGTGATCCCCTGACCCGATGCCACCATGCGCGACAGGGTCGTCAGACTGGCAGCACCAAGTTTGCGTCCGACCGTATCCCGGCGAAGTTGGCAAGCGGACAGGGCCTGATCCGCAAGACAATGGCCGTCCTCCAAAAGCAGCAGACGCTCGGGATCGATCTCCTCCGGACGCAGGGGCAGTGGTGAAAGGTTGGCAGCCGGCCCCTCCGGCACGGCCAGCAGGAAACGATCGGCGAACAGGGGTCGGTCAACAAGGCCGGCTGTGCCGCTGGGCAGGGCAATCACCGCCCCGTCCAGATCGCCGCTGCGCAGGGCATCGAGCAGGTGAGCCGTCAGCGCCTCGGACACCTCGACCGGTTGATCAGACGACATGCGCGCCAGAAAACCCGGCACCAGGTAGGGCGCGACGGTCGGGATCATGCCCAGCCGAAGCGGCACCGCACCGCGCGCGCCCAAAGACTCGATCCCGCGAACACCGTCCAGGACGTCGCCGATGCGTGCTGCCACGGCACGGCCCAACGGCGTCAGCACAAGCCGTGCGCCCGCGCGGTCTACCAGATCGCCGCCCAGCAAGGCTTCCATGTCACGGATCTGCGTCGACATGGCCGGTTGGGTCACACCCACGGCATCTGCGGCACGACCGAAATGCAGCTCACGCGCCAATGCATCAAAGTATGTCAATTGGCGCAGCGTGATTTTCATAAGGAAAGCTTATGATCATTATCTGAAAAAGCAACTTCCACTGATGGCGAGGCGTGCTAACAATAGAACAGTTCTAAAAGACCAAACTCTTCGGATCGCGGCCTGACAGAACAAACCGATGACCAGGAAAAGCCCTAGACAGATCGGAGAGGATCATGGACGGCGATATGAGAAACCCGCTGGCGCAGACTGCCAGCCGTGGACGCACCAACAGAGATTGGTGGCCGAACGCCCTAAACCTGAAACTGCTGACACAGAATTCGGAAAAATCCGATCCGATGGCCACAGATTTCAGCTATGCGGATGCCTTCAAGAGCCTCGATCTGGACGCCGTCAAAGCCGATATCTACGCGCTTATGAAGGACAGTCAGGACTGGTGGCCGGCTGACTATGGTCACTATGGCCCCCTGTTCATCCGCATGGCCTGGCATGCGGCGGGCACGTACCGGACCGCCGACGGTCGCGGGGGTGGCGGCACCGGGCAGCAGCGCTTTGCGCCGCTGAACTCCTGGCCCGACAATGGCAACCTCGACAAGGCGCGACTGCTGTTGTGGCCGGTGAAAAAGAAATACGGCCAGAAGCTCAGCTGGTCCGATCTTCTGATCCTCGCAGGCAACTGCGCTTTGGAGGACATGGGCTTCAAGACGTTCGGCTTCGCCGGTGGACGCCCTGATGTGTGGGAGCCGGAAGAGGACGTCTACTGGGGCACGGAAACCGAGTGGCTTGCGCCGTCGGACAACCCGGAAAGCCGCTACGACGGCAAGCGGGAGATTGAAATCGGCGATGGCGGCTCGTCGAAGCTGGATGCCCCGCTGGCCGCCGTGCAGATGGGCTTGATCTACGTCAACCCGCAGGGACCGGATGGCCACCCGGACGTTCTGCAGTCGGGCCGCGACATTCGCGAAACCTTCGCGCGCATGGCGATGAACGACGAGGAAACCGTCGCCCTGACCGCAGGCGGGCACACGTTCGGCAAGGCGCATGGCGCGGGTCCGGAAGCCGCCGTCGGACCAGAGCCGGAGGGTGCACCGATCGAGGCGCAGGGCCAGGGATGGCTGTCCAGCCATGCCTCCGGCAAGGGCAAGGATGCCATCACGTCGGGCATCGAAGGTCCGTGGACGCCGAACCCGGTCAAATGGGACATGGGCTATTTCGACGTTCTTTTCGGATACGATTGGGAACTGACAAAGTCCCCGGCAGGCGCCAACCAGTGGCGGGCCAAAGATCTTAAAGACGACGATCATGCCCCGCAGGTGGACGGCTCTGGCGACACGGTCGAACTGATGATGACCACCGCCGACATGGCGATGCGCTTTGATCCGGCCTACGGCGTCATCTCAAAACGGTTCCACAGCAACCCGGACCAGTTTGCAGACGCTTTCGCGCGCGCCTGGTTCAAGCTGACCCATCGCGACATGGGCCCGCGCGCCCGTTATCTGGGCAAAGAGGTCCCGGGCGAGGAACTGATCTGGCAGGACGTTATCCCGGCAGGCAAAACCCTGTCGGATACCGAGATTGCCGACCTGAAAGGCAGGATTGCGGCATCTGGCGTGACCATCGCGCAGATGGTGTCGACGGCGTGGGCCTCTGCCTCGACCTTCCGCGGCTCGGACATGCGCGGCGGCGCGAACGGCGCCCGGATCCGTTTGGCCCCGCAAAAGGACTGGGACGTGAATGCGGGCTGCGTCGAAGTTGTCGAAACGCTGGCCGCTATCGCGACCGAAGCAGGCGCGTCGTTGGCCGATACCATCGTGCTCGCCGGAAATCTTGGGGTCGAACAGGCGGCCTCTGCCGCTGGCCACGAGATCACCGTGCCGTTCACATCCGGACGCGGCGATGCCACGCAACAGCAGACCGATGCGGCAAGCTTCGACGTGATGGAGCCGCCGGCGGACGGCTTCCGTAACTGGCAGGCCCGCGTCTGGTCGGTCTCGGCAGAAGAACTGCTGGTTGACAAGGCGCAGCTTCTGGGGCTGACCACACCGGAGATGACCGCTCTGGTCGGCGGCCTTCGCGTCCTCGGTGCCAATGCCGGTGGTTCTAAGCACGGCGTGTTCACGGATCGCGAAGGTCAGCTGACCACCGATTTCTTCGTAAACCTGCTCGACCTCGGCACCACATGGGCATCGACCGACATCGATGACACGGTGTTCGAGGGCAAGGACAGGGTGACAGGCGAGGTGAAGTGGACCGGATCACGGGTCGATCTGATCTTCGGGTCGAACAGCCAGTTGCGTGCACTGGCCGAGGTCTATGCCTCTGACGATGCAGACGAGAAATTTGTCGCCGATTTCGCTGCTGCCTGGGCCAAGGTGATGGACGCGGATCGTTACGATCTGATCTGAGCGTACCGCGTCGATCCAAGAATTTTAGCCGCGCCCGGATCGGGCGCGGCTTTTCTTTGTTTGCGGGGAAGCCATGGGACGGGTAACCGGTTTCGCCGTTCATCCTGACCCGGACCCTGCATGCAGAAAATCGCTACAGCCTCTTTTGGTGCCTGGATCGCGCTTTTGCTTGTGGGCATAGCCTGGGGCGGAACGCAGGTGTTGTCGAAACTGGTGGTGGAAGGCGGACACCACGCGATCGGCATCTCGTTTCTCGCGACGGCAGTGGGTGCTGCGATCCTTGCCGGCTACATTGTGCTCACCCGGCAATTCCTGCCGCTGGGGCGGCGATATCTGTTGTTTTACGCCGTTGCCGGCGCGTTGGGCACAGCATTGCCGAATGCTTTGAGCTACGAGGCGATGCGGCATCTGTCTGTCGGGGTGGTCTCTATCGTTCTGGCGCTTGTGCCGATCATGACGCTGCTGCTGGCGCTGGTTCTGCGCATGGAGCGCCCGGACCCGGTGCGTCTGGCCGGTCTGGGCCTTGGCGCAGTTGCCGTTCTGGTCCTCGTGGTGCCGGAGGCCAGTCTTCCCGCACCGGATCAAGCAATCTGGGTCGCGCTGCCGGTGCTCAGCTGTCTCTGCTACGCGCTGGAGAACGTCTACATCGCCAAGTCACGGCCCGAGAACCTCTCCCCGCTGCAAGTCATGTGCGGCTTGTTCTGGGCCGCGTTGATCATGCTGCTACCGACCGTCTGGATATCTGACACGTGGATGATCCCGGGCGCTTTCGACCGCTCGGAATTTGCACTGGTTGCAATGACGCTCGGTCACATCGGTGCTTATTCCGGCTTTGTCTGGCTGATCGGCCGGGCGGGCCCGGTCTTTGCGGCGCAGGTGGCCTACGTGGTTACGTTGACCGGCGTCTTCATGGGCATGGCGATCTTTGGCGAGGCTCACTCGGCCTGGGTCTGGCTGTCGCTTGTCATGATGATGGCCGGGCTGACCCTGGTCAGGCCGCGAGAGCGATAAAGGCCAGGTCGGCCATTTAAGAGCAAGGCTCGGCACTTTTAGGCGACACCTGTGCGCCGACCCTTATCCCGGTGGCGTCTCGGACTTCGCGCCACCCAGCGGCACCAAAGCCTTTCGCAGCGCATCTGCGGCGTGGCCCAGCAAATTGCGATCTGTGTGCCGCAGGATCAGGATCGCCCCTGCGCCATTGCCATAAGGATAGCTGCCCATCGACACATCGGGGAATGCTGCCTGCACGCCGCCAAGCGGTCCCGCCAGATCGCCCTCGCCAATTTCGCAGCGAAACGCATGGCTCAGCTTCAGCGGGCCGCCCTGAATAGTCGACGCCACATGGGCCAGCATTTCCTTGAAAACGGCCGGCACGCCCGCCATCACGTGGACGTTCCCAATAGTAAAACCCGGTGCCCAGCTGACCGGGTTGGGGATTAGAACCGCCGTGTCAGGGATGCGCGCCATGCGCAGGCGGGCTTCGTTGATCTCACGCCCTGTGGCACGGTAGCCTTCTTCCAGGATTGCGCGCGCATCGGCCCTAACGTCGATGTTCACTCCGAACGCAGCCGCGACGCAATCGGCCGTAATGTCGTCATGCGTGGGTCCGATCCCGCCGGATGTGAAAAGATGGTCGACGCGGGTCCGTATTTCGTTCACTGCAGCGACGATCACGTCCTGCTCGTCCGGCACCACCCGGATCTCGCGCAATTCGACCCCGTGCTCGGTCATAAGATCGGCCAGGTAGCCTGAGTTCGTGTCCTTGGTCCGGCCGGACAAAATCTCGTCGCCGATGACCAGCATGGCGGCTGTCGGTTGTGTCGCGCCAGAATCGCTCATTGTCCGGGATCCCCCACTGCCCTATCTGCCGGTCATGGAGTTCGAGACCCCCCTGATCCCCGGCACGCTGGTGCAGCGGTATAAGCGGTTCCTTGCGGATGTCGACCTGGATGATGGTCGCCGTGTCACGGCCCATTGCGCCAATCCGGGCGCGATGATGGGCGTGAAGAGCCCGGGCCTGCGCGTCTGGCTGGAGCCGAACGATAATCCAAAGCGAAAGTTGAAATTCGCATGGAGACTGGTGGAAATACCGGGTGCTGGCATGGTCGGGGTCGATACCGGCGTGCCCAACCGGATCGTCGCAGAGGCGCTGGCAGCGAACAAAATCGCAGAATTGTCAGGGTACTCCGATTTCAGGCCAGAACAGCGCTACGGCACCAACTCGCGCATTGATTTCCTGCTGACTGGCGGCGGGCCTGATACCTATCTCGAGGTGAAGAACTGCCATTTGATACGGACGCCCGGTCTGGCAGAGTTTCCGGACTGCGTGACCGCCCGCGGCGCTAAACACCTTGAGGAACTGGCGCGGATGGTCGAGGCCGGCCATCGTGCAGTGATGCTGTATGTCGTGCAGCGCACAGATTGCGATCGACTGACGATGGCAGCCGATCTGGATCCTGTCTATGCGGAGGCTTTTGTGGATGCACGGGCGCGGGGTGTCCAAGCGTTAGCCTATCGCGCTAATATCACCACAAAGCGAATCAGCCTGGAGCAGGCGGTGCCGGTTCTCGACCCTGATGGTTCGGACCGAAAGCCTGTCAAAAGTGATGAAACAGTCTAACGCGGCCAAAGGGCGCGAACGGCGCACGTCCGAGGGGATCCGCCTCCACGCGCCGGAAGATTTCGAAGGTATGCACGCGGCCGGGCATCTGGTTGCGCGGTGTCTGGATATGATCGGGCCGCACGTGCAGCCCGGCGTGCGCACGGCAGAACTGGACGACATGATCCAGACCTTTGTCGAAGAAAACGGCGCAACCTCAGCGACGATCGGCTATCGCGGCTATCAGCATGCCTCGTGCATCTCGGTGAACCACGTGGTGTGTCATGGGATACCCGGGTCAAAGACGCTGAAGGATGGCGACATTCTGAACATCGACGTCACCGCGGTGGTCGACGGGTGGTTCGGCGACACGTCGCGCATGTATGTGGCTGGGCGGGCAACCCGCAAGGCGCAGCGGCTGATCGAGGTAACGCATGAAAGCCTGATGCGCGGCATCGCCGCGGTGAAGCCTGGCAATACCTTTGGCGACATCGGTTGTGCAATTCAGGACTATGCGGAAGGGGAGCGCTGCGGCGTTGTCCGTGACTTCTGCGGCCACGGGCTGGGGCGTGTTTTCCATGATGCGCCAAACGTTCTGCATTACGGACGCCCGGGCGAAGGCGCCGTGCTGAGGCCGGGGATGTTCTTCACGATCGAGCCGATGGTCAACCTGGGCTCTTCACAGACCAAGACGCTGGCCGATGGCTGGACCGCCGTTACCCGCGACAAATCCCTCTCGGCGCAGTTCGAGCATTCGATCGGCGTCACGGAGGACGGCTGCGAGATCTTCACGCTTTCACCGGACGAGAAGTTCTTCACCCCGTTCTGAGGACTGAAAGAGGACCCCATGCGCACCAGAACACAACTTGTAGTCAGGACCGTGCGTGTGATCCGGTAGCTGAAAAGCCACTACCGCCTCATGCGCCCCCGAGCCATCCTCGGGGGTTTTTTTGTGCCCAAGGAAACCGAGATACCCGGATGTCCCCCGCCCGAACTCCGCCACGCCTGACCACACTGATCCTGCTGACCGCATGTTCGGTGCTCACGTTGAACATGTTTCTGCCGTCGCTGGCCGGGATCGCGGCGGATCTCGACACGGATTATGCGCTCGTCAGCCTGTCGGTCGCGCTTTATCTTGCCGTGACAGCCGTTGTGCAGTTGGTCGTTGGTCCCGTCTCGGACCGGGTCGGGCGCAGACCGGTTCTGTTGTCCGCATTGATCGTGTTCATCTTCGCCTCGGTGATGTGCGCGCTGGCCGACGACATCTGGACTTTCCTTGCCTTTCGCATGGTTCAGGGCGGCATGATCGCCGGATCCGCCCTGTCGCTGGCAATCGTGCGTGACACCAATCCCGAGCGGAAAGCCGCCAGTCTGATCGGATACATCGCCATGGCCATGGCCGTTGCCCCGATGCTGGGGCCGATGTTCGGAGGCCTGCTGGACAGCGCCTTCGGATGGCGTGCGAATTTCTGGTTCTATGCGGCGGCGGGCATCACACTTTTGCTGCTTTGCTGGGTCGATCTGGGCGAGACAAAGGTGAAGGCAGCCGGGCCGCGCACCGGCATGCTGCAAGAAACAGGAGAACTTTTGAGGACGGCCCGTTTCTGGGCGTTCTCGCTCTGCATGTCATTCTCTACGGGCGCGTTCTACGCCTTCCTTGCTGGTGCTCCGCTGGTCGCGGCAGAGACATTCGGAGTGTCAACAGCGACACTGGGGCTGTTCATCGGCAGCATTACCGGGGGCTTCATGGTCGGCAGTTTTCTGTCTGGCCGTCTGGCCACCCGGCTACGGCCGACCACTTTGATGATCGCCGGACGTTGCCTTGCATGCGCGGGTCTGATGCTTGGTTTGATTCTTCTTCTGTCGGGGCTCGTCACACCGCTGACCTATTTCGGCACGACCATTTTTGTCGGCTTGGGCAATGGCCTGACGGCACCAAGCTGCAGTGCGGGTGCCATGTCTGTCCGACCGAAACTTGCGGGCACAGCGGCCGGGGTGAATGGCGCATTGACCGTTGGCGGGGGTGCGGTCTGGACCAGTTTGACCGGAGTTTTGATCACTGCAGGCGACAGCGCAATGATGCTGCTGATGATCATGCTGACCGCATCATTGATCGGACTGTTCTCGGCGGTTTGGGCGCGAAGGTCGGGAGCATAACAGCGTTTGTTTGGCGTATTGCGTGGAGCTGATTGCGCCACCCATCAAACGATCAACGTAACCAACACGGGCTGTTCGATCGGGACGCAGCGTCGGTGCGGGGCTGCCGATTCCATCGTGCGATCATTCGGCGGCGTCTGCCGCGACCGTCGCGTTGCGGGGATGCTCCATGCCCCACGCACCCAAGGCAGAGATGACGTGCTGAAGCTTTTGGCCTTTCGGGGTGAGCGAGTACTCGACCTTGGGCGGGACCACCGCATAAACCTTCCGAACGACTATGCCATCTGCCTCAAGCTCTCGCAGTTGTTTGGTCAGGCTGCGCTGGGTGACGTTCAAAAGCCGCCGCAACAGCTCGTTGAACCGCAACGTGCCGCTCATCAGGTGGTAGATGATCAGCCCCTTCCACTTTCCGGCAATCTGTTCCAGCGCAGCTTCGACCGGGCAGCCATCACTGCAATCGTAGGTCTCGAAGCGGTTGGGTACATGGTCTTCGCCTACAGTATCCATATG
>JBCCMP010000043.1:0-18253 GCA_039026295.1 Pseudomonadota bacterium
ACTAACCGATGGCGACGTCTTGTGCAGGTTGGGTGGGCTACACGGCGCGTTGGCGATGCCGCAAGAAGCTCTCAAGACATCGATGCTTTGATGCACAGCGCTTAGATCAAGCATATGAGCGCCTACCCAGGTCGGGCACGGCCCTCCTCGCTCCTATCCAATGCGGCAATGGTTAACCCCACCAAGTCGACTTTTTCCGCGTCCAAAGCCATACGGATGCCATACGCTTGCCATACAGGTTTCAGCCCCGGAAGATCCCAGCGCCAAAGTGGTTAACGCAGGCGCAGCGCCGGGCTGAAGCCCGGCCCACGGGCGCAAAAGCCCGCGAAAAACAGCGGTTTTCCGGCAAATTCGCGCAAAACTCTACCCAATCGCAACCATTCCCGCGCACAGTCCCCGCGATACGGGCCTCTGACCGGCACACCGCCGCCGCCAGGCCCGCAGACATCTAGAGAAAACGTATGGCAAACCCGTAGGGCGCGCTTCAGCCCGCGATGAAACCGGAGAAATCTAAACCCAACTCAGCGTCGCCACCAACTGCCCGTGGTCAGAGGCCAGCTTGTTGTAGGGCGCGTCCTCGAACGACCCGTCCGTCAGGTGGTCGTTCAGGCATTGCAGGTAGTCCAGCCGCCCGATCTGATCGGCATGGCCCTCCTGAAAATGGCCGGACAACAGGATCAGGTCGATGCTCTCGTAGACCCCATTGAAGGCGGCGGTATAGACCATGTCGCGCTGGGCGCGGCGCACGAACATCCGCTCGGCGCTTTCCAGCATGACGGACCGGACGGCGGCCTGGATGGTCTCGTTCTCCTCGTCCTTGTAGCGGTCGTTCTCGTGCCGCGCATCGTGGCGGCGCATCCAGGCGTAGTTCTTGAACGGGCGTTCCCCGGCCAGGATCTCGGACGACACCGAATTCACGCTGTCGTTCATGTCACCGAGGACGATGACCGCCCGGTCCTTGCTCAGCTCCGTCAGGATCGCCTGACGCAGCACCATCGCCTCTCCCATCCGGCGAAGCGCAGCGCGCAGCGCGCCCATGGCCCGGCCCATCGGGTCAAACGCCAGCAGGTTCTCGGCGGGCCGGGACCCGTCCGCCGCCCGATCCACCTCCCCATGCTTGGACTTGAGGTGGGCGTTGAAGACCGACACCTCCCGCCCCTCGATGTTGACCACCACGCGCAGGATCGGGCGCGAGGTACTATGCAGCCGCCATGCCCCTGCCTCTCCCCCGCCAAGCTGTTCGAAGGTCGTGGCCAGCGGATGGGCCTTCAGGTCCTGGATGATCTCGTGCTCCACCACGGGATGCCGGGTCAGGGTCGAGACCCCGGGGCGGCGACGGCCATCCTCCTCCCGGCTGTGCATGTTCGGCGCATGGATCAGCGTCGCATCGGCCCCGTATTCGGTGTATTTCAGGTTTCGATAGATCGCCCGGCGGCGATAGCGCCGGTCCGGTCCCGGCTGGCTGATCTGGTTGATATCACGACCTTTTTCATCGCAGTCCTCGACCACATCGCGCAGGGCGCTCTCCTCGAAGACCTCCTGAAACCCGACGATATCGGCGTCCATCTGCAGAAGTTGATCCGACAGCCAGTCCCGCTTCCAGGCATAGGCTTCGGGCGTCAGATACTCGAACGGGTAATAGACCTTGTCCGGCCCGATCAGGTTCTTGACGTTGAAGGTGGCGATGGTGAAGGACATGGACCGCTCCCGCTTTTGGGCAGCGGTATAGTCCCCCTACCCCAACGTGGCCAGCGCCCGCGCGAACATCTCCGGGTCCGTGTTGCCGCCGGAGATCGTGCAGATCACGGCGTCGCCCTCGATCTCTTCCTTGCGGAAGATCGCTGAGGCCACAGCAACCGCGCCGCCGGGTTCTGCAACCAGCTTCAGGCGCAGGAAGATATGCGCCATGGCTTTCAATGCTTCCTCGTCCGAGACCGTTAGCCCGGGACCGCAGAGCCGCTTGGTGATGGGAAAGGTCAACTCCCCCGGCGCGGGCGTGACGATGGCATCGCAGATCGAGGGGATCGGGTCGTTGATCGAGACCCGGGCGCCAGTTTCAAGCGAGCGTTTGGTGTCATCGCCTTTCTCCGGCTCACAGGGGCGCACGCGCAGGCCGCGGGCCTCGGCCTCCAGCGCCATCGCGATGCCGGATGTCAGGCCCCCGCCGCCACAGCAGACCAGAACGTCTGCCTTACTGACGCCTGCCTCCCGGGCCTGCACCGCGATTTCCAGCCCGCAGGTGCCCTGCCCCGCCATCACCATCGGCTCGTCATAGGGCTTGATCAGCGTCAGGCCGCGTTCGTCTGCCAGCGCTGCGCCAGCCGCCTCCCGGCTCTCGCCGCCGGGGCGATCATAGGTGACCACCTCGGCCCCGTGCGCCGCGGTATTGGCCAGCTTCAGCGCCGGCGCATCGTTCGGCATGATGATGACTGCGGGAATGCCGTGGAGTTCAGCGGCATGGGCCACACCCTGCGCGTGGTTGCCGGAAGAGAAGGCGATGACCCCGCGCTTGCGCACATCTTCTGGCAGAGCAGAGACCGCCGACCACCCGCCGCGAAACTTGAAGGACCCGGTGCGCTGCAGGCACTCCGCCTTGATCAGGACGCGCCGTCCCGCAAGCTCGTTGATGAACGGGCTCTCCAGCATCGGGGTCACGCGCGCGTGTCCCGCCAGCCGGTCCCGTGCCGCGTAGATGTCGTCAATCGTGATGGCTTCGGTCATCGTCGTCCCTTTGATGCGAACTCACACCCCCGCCAGCGCCGGAATACCGGTCAGGTCGTTCACCACGTTCTGCGGCTTCCATGGCAGGCGGTCCATCGGCTCTCCCGCCCGGTTCGCCCAGGCCACCGTGAAGCCGTAACCTGCCGCCGCGCAGGCGTCCCAGCAGTTGGACGAAACGAATAGGACTTCCCGTGCGGGGCAGCCGAAGTATTCGCCGACAAGGCCGTAAACTTCGCGCGATGGTTTGAAAACGCCGAGTGATTGCACCGAAAGGCTGACATCGAGGACGCCGCCAAGACCCGCCGCCGAGACCGCGCCGTCAAGCATGTCCGGTGTCCCGTTCGACAGGATCGCGGTGTTCTTGCCCGCCGCCTTCAGCGCCGCCAGCATGCCCGGCACTTCCGGGTAGGCGCTGAGTTCCCAGTAAAGCTGCAACAGCCGTGCGCGGAGGTCGGGGTCATCAAGCCCCTGCTCCTCCATCGCGTAATCCAGACCGTCCTGCGTAATGGTCCAGAAGTCCTGATGCACCCCCGCAGTCGCGCGCAGCCATGTGTACTGCAACTGCTTGAGCCGCCAAGTCCTGGCAATCGCAGGCCAGTGCTCGGCAAAGCTCTCGCGCCCGGGTTCGGCCGCGGCCTCCCGCGCAGCGGCAGCGACATCGAAGAGCGTGCCATAGGCATCGAAGACGCAGGTCGTTATGGGCATGGCTGTCTCCTAAGAGCGCCCGGGTCAGACCGCGGGCATGAAAACGGCGCCGCTTGGGCGCCGCGCAATCTGGCATCCGGATCCAGCGCGGTCCAAGGCTAGTTGATCAACCCGGCGTGAACCATCGCAGCCCTGATCTGCGTCTCGACCCCGCTCGAGGCCTGCACAATCGGCAGCCGCGTCTCGTTCCGCACCTTGCCCAGAACCGAGAGGCCGAACTTGGCCCCGACCAGACCGGGCTCGAGGAAGATCGCGGTGTGCAACGGCAGCAGGCGATCCTGCAATTCCAGTGCCCGTGCCCGGTCGCCGGACAACAGCGCCTCCTGGAACTCAGAACAGAGCCGCGGCGCAACGTTCGCTGTGACAGAGATGCAGCCGAGCCCGCCATGGGCGCTGTGCCCCAGAGCCGAGGCATCTTCCCCCGTCAACTGCAGGAAATCATGCCCGCAGGTCGCGCGCTGATGGCTGACGCGCGTCACATCGCCTGTGGCATCCTTCACGCCGATGATCCGCGGCAATTCGGCAAGCCTTCCCATGGTCTCTGGCGACATGTCGATGACCGACCGGCTGGGGATATTGTAGATGATGATCGGCAGGGTGCAGCAGTCGTGCAGGGCCTTGAAATGCTGGTAGAGGCCTTCCTGAGTAGGCTTGTTGTAGTAGGGCGTGACGACAAGCGCCGCATCCGCGCCCGCCTTCTCGGCGTGCTGCATCAGGCTGATCGCCTCGGTCGTGTTGTTCGAGCCTGCACCTGCGATCACCGGCACGCGGCCCGCCGCCTGGTCGATGACGATCTCGACCACGCGCTCGTGTTCCTCATGGCTCAGCGTCGGGCTTTCGCCGGTCGTCCCGCAGGGCACAAGACCGTGGCTGCCTTCCGATATGTGCCAGTCCACCAGCGCGCGCAGTGTCTCTTCGTCCACCGCGCCGTCGCGAAAGGGCGTGACCAATGCGGGCAACGAGCCCCTGATGGCAGCGCCGTTTGCAGATGTCATACCGCCCTCGCCCATGATGTCCTCCCGAAACTCACGTCCACGCCCTGCGCGGATCCCGCCTCCCTATACGTCAGCACGCGACTGGGCGGCAAGCGGCGTACTCTCTCAATCGTGTCCAATACGGACAATTCTCGTGATGCGCGCGTCACCGGATGTGATAGGGTTTCGTGAATGCTTGCATCACCACCTGCACCCACCTCTGGCATCTGAGGAGGACATCCGTGTCCCATTCCGTCCGCACCAAGGGGGCTTACGCGTACTTGCCCCGCCTATTCGGCGCATTGCTTGTCGCATTCGCCTTCACCGCGCCGGTCACCTCCAAAGCTCTCGATCTGGCGACAGCGCGCTCCGATGGCGCGCTGGTCAGCGATGCGCTGGACATCGCGAGATCAGAAGGCTGGGACGCCGCGCAGGCCTTTGTCTCGGCTGCGCACCCGGTGGTTCAGGACATTGTGCTTTGGCGCAAACTGCGCGCGGGAAAGGGCACGACCGACGAATTCCAGGCCTACATGTCGCGCAGACCGACATGGCCCGGGCAGTCCGTCCTAAATGATGTGGTCTATGGGCGCACGTCCGGCAGCAGCGGATCGCTGTCAGGTCAGGCACAGGAAAACTGGCGCACCTTCCGCACGTTGATGCGCCAGGACCGGTACGAGGAGGCCGAGACCGCGATCCTGAACGTCACCGGCACGCGTGCCGGGCTGGGCGATCCTGAGGTCTGGGCAAAGCGACGCCTGTCGCTGGCCCGCCGCGCCGCACGGGAAGGGCGTTGGCTGAATGCCTACAACATCGCATCGCAGCATTTCCTGACAACGGATGCTGGATACAATTATTCCGACAGCGAGTGGGTGTCCGGCTGGGTGGCTTTGCGCAAGCTCAAGGATCCGGCGCGCGCGATCACCCATTTCCGTCGTTTCCGAGAGTCGGTTGAAACCCCGATCAGCCTTGGCCGCGGCGGCTACTGGCTTGGACGTGCCTACGAGGCCGCCGGACAGGCAAGTCTGGCCAACCGCTGGTACGCCGATGCGGCGCAGTACCAGACCAGCTTTTACGGGCAGCTGGCCGCGGCGAAGGTCAGCGCGCCGGGCGACCGCCAGCTGACGCTACGCGAGTTGCCTGACTGGCGCACACATCCGATGACACAGAACGACGATGTCCGGCTTGCCGCGACACTGTTCTATGCCGGGCAGGACAGGCTGGCGATGGCCACCTTCTCGCGCCTCGGCGAGAACGCGCCCATTGGCGCGCTGGCGCCGCTGACACGGCTGGTCATGGATCTGGGTCAGCCGCATTATGCCGTGCGCATCGCCAAGAAAGCGGCGCGGCGCGGTGTGCTGATCTATCCCGCCTACTACCCGGTGCACGAGCTTGGCAGCTATGCGACGAAGGTCGAGGCTGCCTTCGCGCTGTCCATCGCGCGGCAGGAAACCGAGTTGAACCCCCGCGCCATCTCGCGCGCCGGGGCGCGGGGCCTGATGCAGCTGATGCCGGCAACGGCGCGCCGCGTTGCGGGCTGGATCGGAGAGGAATATTCGCGCAGTCGCCTGCTCACCGACTGGCAGTACAACGCGCGGCTGGGCGAGACCTATCTTTCGCGCCGCACCTCGCAGTTCGGCGGATCCTACGTCATGGCCGCTGCCGCCTACAACGCTGGCGCTGGTAGGGTCGATCAATGGATCGATGCCTATGGCGACCCTCGGCTGGGCGAGATCGACATGATCGACTGGATGGAACAGATCCCGTTTAACGAGACCCGCAACTATGTCCAGCGGGTCATGGAAGGTCTGTATGTCTACCGCACCCGCCTCTCGGGGACCGCCGGGCCCATGACGATTGTTCAGGACCTGAGCCGGGGCGTGCGCTGACCCCGCCGTCACGGCGATCCTGAACGATCGCCGCCGTTGAAGCGCCGGGCAGGGAAGATCCACAGATGGTCGATCGCATCACTTTCATGGGCATTCACGGCTCGCCCTACACGCGTAAGATGATGGCGCTGCTGCGCTATCGGCATCTACCCTACCGGTTCATCGGGCCCGACACGGCAAAGGCGGAAGGGCGGCCTGAGCCAAGGATACCGTTCTTTCCCACCTTCTATCTGCCGGATGAAGACAGGGTCGACAGGGCCGTCACGGATTCGACCCCCATCATCAGGCTTCTGGACACCCTGCACCAGGACCGGTCCGTCCTTCCCACCGATCCGGCGCTTGCGCTGATCAACGACGTGTTGGAGGACTATGGCGACGAGTGGCTGACCAAGGCGATGTTTCACTATCGCTGGGTCCGGGAAGCCGATATCGACCGCGGCGGCACGATCATTCCTATGTGGATGAACCTTACCCAACCAGACCAGGTGCTTGCAGCAGCGGGCAGGTCCTTCGCTGAACGGCAGATCGGGCGGCTGGGCTATGTCGGTTCGAACGAGATCACGGGTCCCGTGATCGAAGAAAGCTACAGACGGCTTATCCTGGCCCTGAACGCGCATCTGCGCGACTGGCCGTTTCTGCTGGGAACCCGTCCTGCCTCGGCCGACTTTGCCATCTACGGACAGCTCACCCAGTTGGCACAGTTCGACCCGACGCCCATGGCCCTGACGCTGGAGATTGCGCCCCGCGTATTTGCATGGGTGGACCGCATCGACGATCTGACAGGCCTTGATCCGGCGGAGGACGGCTGGGGTGCCCCTGAAACACTGCCGGAAACACTGATCGCAATCCTCCGCGAGGCCGGGCGCACCTACGCACCCGTCATGGTCGCGAATGCGATGGCTGTCCTGTCAGGTTCCGACAGCGTCGAGGCGATGGTTGACGGTCAAACCTGGACCCAGCGCCCGTTCTCCTATCAGGCCAAGTGTCTGGGCAAGCTGCGCGACACGCACGCCGCGCTCTCAACGACGGATCGCACAAGATTTGATGCGGCGATCAGCGCCACCGGGTGCGAGGCGCTTTTCCAGCCGACGGGTTGAACAAAGCCCTCAGACCTCTTCCTCGTCCTTCCCGCCGCCTTTCGGCAGATTGAACAAGGCATCCGGGTCGATGTCGCCCATCCCGCTGTCGTCTTCGTCTCCGCCGCGCGGGTCTTCCAGACTGAAGCTCTCGAAACCCTCGACATTCGAAGGCAACGCCTGCGGCATCGGTGGTTCGGGGTCGGCCAGGCTGTCGACAACCGGCATCAGGCTGATGCGTTCCTCCGGCGTCGGAACGGCTTCCTGCAGCTTTGCCTTCTTTTCGGCCGCCTTCTGCACCGCCGCGTCCAGATCGATCTGCGTGCAGAGACCCAGCGCAACCGGGTCTACCGGCTGAATGTTGGCGATGTTCCAGTGCGAACGGTCACGGATCGACTGGATGGTCGGCTTGGTGGTTCCGAGAAGCTTGGAGATCTGGCTGTCCTCCATTTCCGGATGGTAGCGCACCAACCATGCAATGGCAGACGGGCGGTCCTGGCGTTTGGAGACCGGAGTGTAGCGTGGGCCTTTGCGTTTCTGCTCTGGCGCGACCTGACGCTTGAGCAGCTTCAAACGCTGGATCGGATCGCCTTCGCACCGCTTGATCTCGTCGGTCGTCAACTGATTGTTGACGATCGGATCAAACCCCTTGATGCCGATGGCAACCTCGCCGTCCGCGATACCCGAGATCTCCAGTTCATGCATGCCCACGAAATCTGCGATCTGCCGGAAGGTCAGTGTCGTGTTGTCCACCAGCCAGACGGCAGTGGCCTTGGGCATCAATGGCAGGTCCTGGGCCATGTCTCTCTCCTTTGTCACATCTCGTGTTCGCAAAATCTGTTACGCACACGGCTTCGCCGGGTCCGAAGACCGGGGCGCGATGCGCATCCTGCGGTTTCGAGGGGGAAGTCGGCCGCATATATACGGGTGATCTGACTGAATTGGAAGACGTATTCACAGGCGGCGTTACTGAACGAGGCGGGGGACAAGGCGGCCGAAATTCGTCTAATGTCACGGAAGCCCAAGTCAATAAAGCGAGCAACCATGCGCGTTCCGGTCATCTTCATCGCCGTGATCCTGTCGACAATGTCGGCACGGGCCGACGACTTCACACACTACGTTCTTGCGCTGTCATGGAATGCATCGTGGTGTGCGATCGAGGGCGACAGCCGAAACGCAGATCAATGCGACCCGCGCCACGAACTGGGCTTCACGCTGCACGGGCTCTGGCCGCAGGGGCAACGGGACTGGCCGTCTTACTGCAGCACCGATGCCCGCGACCCATCCCGGCGGCAGACAGCGGCGATGCAGGACATCATGGGATCGCCGGGCCTTGCGTGGCATCAATGGAAGAAACACGGGCGCTGCAGCGGGCTGACCCCGGAGGAGTATTTCAAGCTCTCGCGCGACGCCTACGGCATGATCAAACGCCCGGTTCTTTTGCGAAAGGTCGACAAACGCCTGCGCGTGCCGCCGGGAGTGATCGAGAAGGCTTTTCTCGAGGCAAATCCCGGCCTCAAGGCCAACCAGTTGGCCGTAACCTGCAAAGACGGTTTCCTGCAGGAAGTCAGGGTCTGCCTGACCAAGGGATTGGTCCCGCGCGCGTGCACGCCGAAGACCGAACGCGGCTGCCGCGCGCAGAGCGCCGTTTTTCCGCCGATGCGCTGATGGCAAGCTCTGCCAGACAGCCGCACCTGCTCGACGTGCACGTTCGGTGTTCCGGGCCTCAGTGTTTCAGACGGCGCATCAGGCTGGACGTGTCCCAGCGGCCACCACCCATGTCCTGAACTTCGCCGTAGAACTGGTCGACAATGGCAGTGACCGGCAGGCGGGCACCGTTGGATTTTGCTTCATCCAGGACGATGCCCAGATCCTTTCGCATCCAGTCCACCGCGAACCCGTGCTCGTATTCATCCGAGTCCATGGTCTTGTGGCGGTTGACCATCTGCCAGGAACCGGCCGCGCCGCCGGAAATGGCGGCGACGACCTCTTCGACATCCAGACCGGCGGCCTGGGCGAAGTTGAGCCCTTCCGACAGACCCTGGACCAACCCGGCGATGCAGATCTGGTTCACCATCTTGGTCAGTTGGCCCGCCCCAACCTCGCCCAGGCGTTTGATCGACTTCGCATAGGCGTCCATCACTGGCTCCGCCCTGGAAAAGGTCGCCTCTTCGCCGCCGCACATGATCGCAAGCTGGCCGTTCTCCGCGCCAGCCTGTCCGCCAGACACGGGCGCATCGACAAATCCGATGTTGTTTTGACCAGCCAAAGCATGAAGCTCTCGCGCCACCGCAGCAGACGCGGTGGTGTGATCGACAAAGACCGTGCCCGGGGCCATGGCGCCCAGCGCACCTGTCTCTCCCAGCACGACGCTGCGCAGGTCATCATCGTTCCCCACGCAAGCCATCACAAACTCAGCCCCCGCCGCAGCTTCGGCAGGCGTTGCAGCAGCGGATCCGCCGTGTTGCGCGGCCCAGGCTTCGGCCTTGGCTGCCGTTCGGTTGTAGACGGTCACATCGTGGCCGGCCGCGGCAAGGTGCCCCGCCATCGGGTAGCCCATAACCCCCAGTCCCAGAAAGGACACTTTCGCCATCGGTTTCTCCTGCGGTAGTCTTAAGGTCCGATTGAATCGTCGCCCTGCATCTGCGATGACGCGGGCGCGGTCAAGGGGTGGACAGCAAGAGGCAGCCACAGCGTGGCTTTGGGTCAGAAGTTTTCGCGAAAGGCCGCGTGAGACGATGAAAACCGCGTTGAAATGGCTGGTCCGGCTGTTTGCCGGGGTTGCACTGCTGGCGCTGGTAGGCTTGATCGCGGCCTGGTATCTGGTCAGCCGTTCTCTGCCCGATTACGATGGCGTGTTCACCATGGACGGCCTGGATGGACCCGTCACGGTGATCCGCGATGCCAATGCTGTGCCGCATATCCGCGCCGGGTCCGATCACGACGCTTTCTTTGCCCTTGGCCTTGCGCACGCGCAGGACCGGCTTTGGCAGATGGAACTCAGCCGCCGGGCGGCTCAGGGCAGGTTGTCGGCCCTGCTGGGTGCCCGCACGCTGGAGACGGACCTGCTGATCCGCACACTGGATCTCTATGGCTATGCCAGCCGGGCGCTGGAGCATCAGTCGCCCGAGGCGCTTGCCGTGCTGGATGCCTATGCCGCAGGGGTCAATGCGTGGATCCGCCACGTGAATACCCAGGCACTGGGCCGCGGCGCCCCGGAATTCTTTGTCTTCGGCGACGGTCTGGCCCCGTGGACACCCGCCGATTCCATGTCGATCCTCAAACTTATGGCGCTTCGTCTGTCGGGCGGCGCGCGCAGCGAAGTGCGCCGGGCGCAGACCCTGCTGACCCTGTCGCCAGAACGGGTTGCCGATGTGTTGCCTGACTATCCGGTCCCGGCACAGATCGTGCCGCGCAGACCCGAAAGCGTTCTGCCGGGGATCGATCGGGTCGAAGCCCCTGCTGCATCTGACGTCGGTGCCATCAGGCATCTTGCGACTGCGTGTGGCAGGGCTGCAGACAAGCCCTGCGTGGCGTCTGATGTCGATGATCTGCAGATCGCACTCGGCCTGCCCGCGCCGCCTTGGCTGGCCGGGGCATCGAATGCCTGGGCCGTTGACGGAACGCGGACGTCCAGCGGCAAACCACTGATGGCAAACGACCCGCATCTCTGGCTGTCCGCGCCGTCCGTCTGGCACCTGGCGGACGTCAAAGGAGCCCGCGTCGCGGCGATTGGCGCGGCCCTGCCGGGGGTTCCGGCAATCATGGTCGGCCGCAATGCCAGAGTGGGCTGGGGCCTGACGACAGCCAATGTCGATGACCAGGATCTCTTTGTCGAGCGGATCAACCCGGACGATCCAAGCCAATACCTGATGCCAGACGGGACCTGGGCCCCCTTCGACGAACGCCAGGTGCGCATCGAAGTTGCCGACAGCGTGGCGATTACCGAGACCGTGCGCAAGACGCGGCACGGTCCGGTTTTGATCGGTCAGCAGTTCGGTGCGGACGAGATTACGCCGGATGGGCACGTCACCGCGCTCGCCTGGACCGCGCTGGTGGACGAAGATCGCTCGATGACAGCGGTGATCGAGCTCATGTACGCCGCGCGCCTTGAAGACGGCGTGGCCGCGGCGGCGAAGGTTCAGGCTCCGGCGCAGAACCTGACGCTGTCGGACGCGGACGGTGTCGCGATGGTCGTTGCCGGTGCAATCCCCGCACGGTTACCGCACAGCCTATCCCAAGGCCGGGTACCGTCTGCCGGGATGATGGCTGCAAATGACTGGCAGGGCTATCTGCCCGCAGAGGAGAACCCGCGGGCGATCAGGCCGGCTTTCGGGGGCGTGGCCAATGCCAACAATCGCACCTCGGATGCCGCTTTTCCCCGGCATGTGAGTTTCAATTGGGCGCGGCCGTACAGGATTCGCCGCCTCGACAAGGAACTGACTGCCCGCGCGTTCCACTCTCGCGACGGGTTTGTGGCGTTGCAGAACGATGCGATATCGGAGATGGCCCGCTCGGTCCTACCGCTGATCGCCCGTGATCTCTGGTGGCGTGAGGGGACCCCGGTGATCAAGGACGATCAGCGTCGCCGCGCGCTCGAACTGCTCGGCCTCTGGAATGGTGAAATGGACCAGCACGGGCCCGAACCGCTCATCTTCTCGGAATGGGTCCGCGCGCTGAACCGGCGTCTCTCTGCCGACGAACTGGGCGGATTGTTCAAGACATTCGACGGGATGAACCCCTTGTTCGTCGAACGGGTCTTCCGCGATGTCGACGGCGCCTCGATATGGTGCGATGTCGACAAGACGCCAGAGGCCGAAACATGCGCCGAAGCGGCCTCCCTCGCCCTGAACGATGCACTTGCCCGCCTCAGCCGGGACTATGGCAGCAACGTAGACGGCTGGCGCTGGGGCGAAGAGCATCTTGCGGTCCACCGTCATACACCGTTCGGCTATGTCAGCCCGATCTCGGTGCTCTTCAATATCGAGCAGGAGACATCCGGCTCGGACAATTCGTTGCTGCGCGGCCAGACCCGGGGATCAGGACCATATCCGTTCCGCAACGTACACGCGGCAGGCCTGCGCGTGGTCTACGATTTCTCGGACCTCAACGCGTCGCAGATGATCATTTCAACCGGGCAGAGCGGGCATCCGTTCTCGCAGTACTACGACCATCTCTCGGGCCTGTGGGCGCGCGGCGACATGATCCCGATGTCGACAAGCGACGACGACGCCCGCGCCGGGGCGCTCGGCGTCATGGAACTGCGGCCCCCAAAACCGTGACGTCACGTGACTTGGAAACAGCAAGGACAGGTCGTCGGACGCACATAAGGTGGAACGTGGCGCTGCCTTCGAACGAACCGCCTCGATGTCTCGACATCGCAAAAGCAGAATGACAGCATCCGTACACTATGTGACCGAAGTATCCCTTCCCGTCGCCGCTGCTCCTTTATCGTGGGAGGCTGAGAACTCGGCGATAATCGCCGGCGACTGGGCGAAGGCGAGGGCCGAAAAACCAAACCTTTTCAACGGCCGGGTGCATGTCGCTGTCAATCCACAGATCAACGATAAGACTTTTACGGCAACATGCCATCCCATGCAGTCTTCCGGCCTGATGTACTGGCGTCGGCACAGTCCACCCAACACCGGATTTCGCAACATGTTCGGCAACGTTGTGTTGCGCGGCAGCGATGGTGGACTGATCGTGGGGCGGATCGCAGACCACCATGCGACGGGCGGGCTGACCGGCTTTCCCGGCGGGTCGTTCGATCCTGACGATATCAAGGACGACCATCTTGATGCCACGGGATGCATACTGCGCGAAGGCGAGGAGGAAACCGGCATCCCTCGCCAGCAGCTAAGCCTCGCCCCCGGGTATCTCGTCTATCAGGATCCAGGTCGGGTCGCGATTTGCCGGGTGGCCGATCTGCCCGTGCGAGCCGGAGAGATCAGGACCCGCATCGCGGAATGGCTGCGCCGGCAGGACAGCCCAGAACTGGCGGAGGTGCTGGTTGTCCGAACATCCGATGATCTGCACCGATTGAATGTCGTGCCTCCAACCCGACTGGTTGCCGAATGGATTTTCAAACATGCATGAAACTGCTTTTGCCGACCTGCCCCCGTTGCCCCTGCCCCAGGGTGTCAGCAGCCGTCAGGTCAAAACCGATAGCGGCCTGACCCAGCACATATTGGAGGCCGGGGATCGACACCGCCCCCTTCTGATGCTGATGCACGGCTTTCCGGAACTGGCGTTTTCATGGCGGCGGATCATGGTCCCGCTGGCCGATGCCGGATACTGGGTCGTCGCCCCTGACCACCGCGGCACAGGGCGCACAGAGGGGTGGGAAGACGGCTATGATTGCGACCTCCATGCCTTCGCCTTTCCAAGCCTCGTTCGGGACAACGTCGCGCTTGTCCGCGCCCTTGGGCGCAAGAAAACGCACGCGATGATCGGCCACGATTTCGGCGCACCGCTGACCGCGTGGACCGCATTGATCCGGCCGGACATCGTGCCGCGCATCCTGATCATGTCCGCCCCTTTCTCCGGCCCTCCGGCGATCGCACAGCGAACAGACACGCTGCACGCGGATCTGCTGAAGCTCGATCGCCCGCGCAAGCATTACCAGTGGTACTATTCCGAGCGGCCCGCGAACGATCACATGATCCATGCGCCGCAGGGCATTCACGCATTTTTTCGCGCCTACTATCACATGAAGTCCGCCGACTGGGCCCGGAACGACCCGCGCCTTCTGGACGGCTGGGCGGCAGAAGAATTCGCGAAGCTTCCGACTTACTACGTCATGGACGCGGCAGAGACGATGGCAGAGACGGTCGCGCATCAGATGCCCACACCGGCCGAGATCGACGCTTGCCACTGGATGCCTGACAGCGATATGGTCGTTTATGCGCAGGAATTCGCCCGGACCGGTCTTCAGGGCGGGCTCAACTGGTACCGCACGGGCACCGGACCGCGCTTCCGCCGTGACCTCTCGGCCTTTCACGGCTTGCAGATTCAGGGCCCGTTGATGTTCCTGGCTGGAAAGCAGGACTGGGGCTGGGCGCAGTTTCCCGGCGCATTGCAAGCGATGGAGGCGAATGCCTCCGCCGACTACCGCGGGACCCGCCTGATCGATGGGGCCGGCCACTGGGTCCAGCAGGAACAGCCAGAGGCCGTTGTCGCGCACATTCTGGAATTTCTGGCCGAAACCTGACCCGCCAAAAGTCGGCGCGGCAGCTACGGGAACTGCCGCGCCTCATACGGGGTGGGGTCATAATGTTGATTCGCCTGCTGGTCCGCTGTGGGAAAGCGCACAGGTTGTTAAGGAATGCGCAACACCGGCGCTTTTGCCATCGCTACACCGCATTCACGGGCAATGCGGTCGTCTCTTTCACATCTTCCATGACGAAGCTTGCCGAAACTTCCTTCAGGGCAACGCGCCTGATCAGCCGCTGATACAGCCGGTCATAGGCCCGAACATCCGCGATCCTTGCATGCAGCAGATAATCAAGCTCGCCCGAGGTGCGGTAAGCGCCCAGAATCTCCGGGATGCCCTCGACCGCCCGGGTGAACTGGGTCAGCCATGTCTCGTCATGGCGATCGGTCTTCACGGCGATGAAAACAGTCAGCCCAAGGCCGAGCGCATCGGGATCGCACAGCGCAACCTTTCCCTTGATCACGCCGGCTTCCTCAAGGATCTTGATCCTGCGCCAGCAGGCATTGCGAGACAGGCCGATCTGTTTGCCCAGCGCCTCCAATGGCTGATCGGCATCGACCTGCAAGGCCGCCAGAATCTTTCGGTCCAGATCATCCAGATCGATCATTGCAGCATCTTGCGGGAAAATTTCCCAATATCAAGCATAATCCTTAGATCTTTGGGATCTGTTCGTCCGGATTGCCGGGCATAATTATCTTACAGCATTGGAGGAAAGCATGCTCAACCTGATCACACGCCATTTCACCGAACATCCCGCATCCGTTGGCGAGAGCTATCTGCAGCACCTGGGCTTTGCCCTCTGGTTCGCCGCAAATCTCGCCTGGGCCGCCCTCGCGGCACTGATGCACGCACTTTTGCCGTTTACCTTCCAGAAAACGGGATCGCGCATCATCGCCAAGCTCTATGCACGGACCCACAACCGGGGCTGAACGGGAAAGACAGAATGTGCCGCTGGGCCGCCTATCTGGGGAAACCGATCTACCTGCAGGATGTGATATCCGCCCCGGACCAGTCCCTGCTCCAGCAAAGCCTGCACGCGCGGGAGAGCAAGACGGAAACCAACGGCGATGGGTTCGGCATTGCCTTGTACGGCGCACGACGCCAGCCCGGGGTTTATCGCGACGTCTTGCCCGCCTGGGCCGATGCGAACCTTGCCAGCCTTGCCCACCAGATCCGCTCCGGCTGTTTCCTGGCCCATGTCCGCGCATCGACCGGCACGGCCACCAGCCGCACGAACTGCCATCCCTTCACTGTCGGCAAATGGTCATTCATGCACAACGGGCAGGTCGGCGGGTTCGACAACCTTCGACGTCGTGCGGAAGCGATGGTCGATGACCACTCCTACCGGCATCGTCTCGGGACCACGGACAGCGAAGTGCTGTTCCTGCTGGCCATGAGCGCCGGGTTGGACAACTGCCCGAAAACCGCGCTGGAACGGGCAGCAGGTTGTCTTGAACGCCTCAGCCGGGAATGTGGCGCGACCCCGCACATGCGTATGACCGTTGCCTTGAGCGATGGCAAAACGCTCTACGCCGCCCGTTACGCATCCGATCGCCATGCGCCGTCGCTCTATGTCGGATGCTCTGCGGTCGGCCATGGCCACGCGGTCGTGTCCGAACCGTTGGGCACAGATCATGGCGCATGGCAGGAAATCCCGCCAGGAAGGTTCCTGACAATAAACCGTGACGGCATAAGGTCTGAACCGTTTCGGCCAAGCGCGGCGGCAACCGCGCAAACGTGACAACGGGCCCGCTTGCCTGAGCAAGTCGCAGGCACAATTATGCTGCCATGATCGCAGAGCTTGGACATTTCGCGCTGATCCTCGCGATGGGCGTTGCCGCGGCGCAATCGGCCATACCCCTGATCGGCGCGCAGATGGGCTGGGCTGACTGGATGCGGGTTGGGTCTGTCGCGGCGATCGCGCAGTTTGTGCTGGTCGGCTTCAGCTTCGTGGCCCTGACCCATGCCTTCGTCACATCTGACTTCTCGATCGCGCTGGTGGCGGCCCATTCCAACTCGCTCATGCCGACGATTTACAAGTTCACTGCCACATGGGGCAATCACGAGGGGTCCATGCTGCTCTGGATCCTGATCCTTGCCCTGTTCGGGGGCATGGTGGCGGGCTTCGGGCGCACCTTGCCCCTCCCCTTGAAATCCCGGGCGCTGGCAGTCCAGGGCATGATCGGGCTGGCCTTTCTGGCATTCATTCTGTTCACGTCGAACCCTTTCGTGCGCCTGCCGGAGCCGCCCGTTGACGGGCAGGATCTGAACCCGCTGCTGCAGGATATCGGCCTCGCGATCCATCCGCCGTTTCTCTATCTGGGCTATGTCGGTCTCTCGATGGCCTATTCCTTTGCTGTGGCCGCGCTGATCGAGGGACGGGTCGATGCCGCGTGGGCACGCTGGGTCCGGCCCTGGACGCTGGCGGCTTGGATCTTCCTGACCATCGGTATCGCGCTGGGCTCCTACTGGGCCTATTACGAGCTTGGATGGGGCGGATGGTGGTTCTGGGACCCGGTGGAGAACGCCAGCTTCATGCCATGGCTGATCGCGGCCGCGCTGCTCCACTCGGCCATCGTGGTCGAGAAACGTTCAGCGCTCAAATCCTGGACGATCCTGCTGGCGATCCTTGCGTTTTCTCTCAGCCTGATGGGCACGTTCATCGTCCGATCCGGCGTCCTGACCTCGGTGCATGCTTTCGCCACGGATCCCGAGCGCGGCGTTTTCATACTGGCAATCATGGCAGTCGCGGTCATCGGCTCGCTGACGCTCTTTGCGGCGCGCGCGCCGTCAATGCGATCAGAGGGAGTTTTTCAACCGATCAGCCGTGAAGGCGGCCTCGTCCTGAACAACCTGATCCTCGCCGTCTCCTGCGCACTGGTATTCGTCGGCACCATGGCCCCGCTGGTGCGCGAGTACATTGACGGAGAGAAGATATCCGTCGGTGCCCCCTTCTTCGATCTGGTCTTCACGCCGTTCATGGTGCTGCTGTTGCTGGCCCTGCCCGTGGGTGCACTGATGCCTTGGAAGCGGGCCGATGCGGGCAAGGTCCTCAGCCGCCTCTGGTGGGCCGCAGCGCTGGCCCTCGCGGTCGGCGGGATCGTCTGGGGCGCGCAGTCCGGTGCGGCCTTGCTGGCCCCCATAGGTCTCGCGCTGGCCGCCTGGGTCGTTTGCGCAGCCATTGCCGAACTGGTGGAACGCAGCGGGCTCGGCAAGGTGCCACTCCCCAAGGCACTCCACCGCCTCGCCGGATTGCCTCGCGCCGACTGGGGCAAGATGATCGCCCATGCCGGGCTCGGCCTGACGGCGATGGGTATCGCCGCCATCTCGGCGTGGGAGATCGAGGACATCCGCCTTGCCCGCCCCGGCGACGTTATCCCGCTCGGGCCCTACGAGGTGCGGTTTGACGGTGTCGAACGGCTCCCGCTCGGTGCACCCTTTTCTGCGGCGCGCTGCGGCATCTCGATGAGCAATGACTTCAAGGGCGATGAACGTCGCAATTTCGAGACGACAATCGGTCGATTCCGCCTGACCAAGGACGGCGAGCCAAGAACGTATCTGTGTCCGGAAAAACGCTTTTATCCGGTACAGCGCATGCCGACGACCGAAGCTGCAATCGACCCCGGCCTGACCCGCGACGTCTATCTGGTGCTGGGCGATCAGTCTGCTGATGGCGCC
>JBCCMP010000044.1:0-18223 GCA_039026295.1 Pseudomonadota bacterium
CTGATGCGGGTCTCTGCGATCGTCTTTCTGACGACTGCAGTTTCTTCGATCATCTTCCAGTCAACGACCTTTGCGCTGCCCAAGATGCTGGACGAGCGGTTGGCAGGCATGACCGCAAGGATCGCCGAATGGGCGTCGGGCGGGGACGTGGCCACAGTGGTCGGCGCGCTTGCCTTCGTCGTCTTTGCGGTCGCGTCGATGGCGCAACTGGTGGTCGGAAAGGCGCTGGATGTCTATGGTCCGCGCAAGGTGTTCATGGCAGCCGCAACGATCCAGGTGGTCTTTTTCGGGATCAGCCCGGGCCTGACAGACGAAGTCGCGCTCGCCGTTGCGCTTGGTTTCATGCTGGGGGCCTTCGGGCAGATCCCCATTAACGATTTCATGATCGGGAAAATGGCCTCGGGCGCGGCGCGCGCGCGGATTTACGGTATGCGCTACGTCGTCAGCTTCACGGCGCTGGCCGCAACTTTGCCATTGATCGGCGTCGTACACAGCACATGGGGTTTTGACGTGTTGTTCTTCGTTCTGGCGGGTGCCGCGGCAGTTATCCTTGCCGCTGTGGCGATGCTACCCCGACAGTTGCCGGTCGCGGCCGCGGTCCCGGCAGAGTAATAGATCCTGCGATGATTGGCTGCTATTCGGCGGCCAGACGATCCGGCTCGGCCCGCGGCAGATCCGGGAAGGCCTTTCGAAACTGCGCGTATTCGCGATCCGTAATGTCCAAACGCAAGCGTGCACCAGCCTCGTTGTCGCTCCGCTCGGCGACGGCCCCATGGTCATAAAGCCAAGCCATGGCTCGCCCATCCGCATGGCTGAGGCTGAGATTCATCACGTGACGTGCCGGGTAGAGGCGTGCCTCGATCACATCCAACAAGGCATCCGTGCCGCTGCCCGTCTGCGCCGAAAGCGCCAACGTAGTGTCTGATCGTGCCGCGCGGTTGAGCGCTGTCTCCAAATCGCTAGGTTCCAGGAGGTCGGTCTTATTGAGCACCTCGACCATGCCGCCAAGCTCGTCATCGGTCAGCCCGAGATCTTTCAGCACCGCGTGGACATCGGCATTCTGCGTCTCGGTGTCCGGGTTGGCAATGTCGCGGACATGAACGACGAGATCGGCCTCCAGCACCTCCTCCAACGTCGCGCGGAAAGCGGCAACCAGTTGGGTCGGAAGGTTGGAGATGAACCCCACGGTGTCCGACAGAATGCAGGTCCGTCCCGTGGGCAGATCGATCTGCCGCATGGTCGGATCCAGCGTCGCGAACAGCATGTCCTCGGCCATCACACCGGCAGATGTCAGCCGGTTGAACAATGTCGACTTGCCCGCGTTGGTGTAACCGACCAGCGCCACAATGGGGTACGGCACCTTCTTTCGAGCCGCCCGGTGCAGGTTTCGCGTCTTCACCACCTTGTCCAGTTGCCGACGTAATGACCCGATCCGTTCGTCAATCTGGCGGCGATCGGATTCGATCTGACGCTCACCCGGACCGCCCATGAAACCTGCACCACCGCGTTGTCGTTCCAGGTGGGTCCAGGACCGGACCAGGCGAGATTTCTGGTAGGTCAGATGCGCAAGATCGACCTGCAATACACCTTCGCGGGTCTGCGCACGGGCGCCAAAAATCTCTAGGATCAGGCCGGTACGATCCAGCACCTTGGCAGACCAAGCAGTCTCCAGGTTCCGTTGCTGGACCGGCGACAGTGCGCCGTTGACAATGACCAGCGATATATCCTCGAGCGGCAGTCGCGCGCCGATTTCCTCTACCTTGCCGGGGCCAAACAGCGTCGCAGGGTGCGGACGGGCCAGCCAGACGATCTCGCCGCCCGACAGATCAAGATCCAATGCACGCGTCAGCGACAACCCTTCTTCAAGGGCAGCCGAAGCGCTGTCCGTGTCATCGCCCTTGCGGGCCGGGTGGAGTACGAGTGTGAGCCCCAAGTCCTAGCTATCACCGTCGTAGAGACTGAAGGGCTGCGAGGGCATCACAGTTGAGATCGCGTGCTTATAGACCAGTTGTCCCTGGCCATCGCGCCGCAGCAACACACAAAAGTTGTCGAACCAAGTGATGACGCCCTGCAGTTTCACGCCGTTCACCAGAAACACCGTCACCGGGATTTTCTGTTTGCGTACGTGGTTGAGGAAGGTGTCCTGAAGGTTCTGTTTGGTTTCGCCGGCCATTACGTTCGCCTTGTTCTTGACAATCAGTAGTCCGTTGAAGGGGAGAATACCCCATAGATGGACTCACCGAATGGAGAGTGAAGGCTCGAATCAGGATTTTCCAGTATTTTTTTTGTGCGGCGCAACCAAAGACCAACTGTCCGGATTGAAAAGCGCAATGACTGCAAGGGTTTCGATACGCCCAAGGATCATCGCACCAGCGAGAATCGCGTGTTGTGCAGGAGCGAGCGCCGCGAAGCTTTCCGGCCTCTCGGCGATCAGGCCAAAGGCCGGTCCGGTGTTTGACAAGGCGGCAACGGCTGCGATCAGGGCCGTGTCAAAAGCAAACCCTGTCAGGGTCAGACCCAACACCGCCGCCAGCAGGGCAAGAAAGAACAGCATCATGAAAGCCCAGGCGATGATTGCACCTTCACGGCGCAGCCGACGCGACCTTCTGCCTGCTCCGACCACGCTGTTGGGTGACGCGATGCGTTCGACTTCGCGGACGCCGTGGCGCAGCAACGCGTGCGCCCGGATCAGCTTGATCCCACCGGCCGTCGTCGCCGCCCCGCCGCCGATCGCGCAGAGGCACAGCAGGATCAGGCCGGGATTTGAAAGACCAGACCAGTCGCGGGCACTCTCCCAGGCGAAACTCTGAAAGCCGGTCGTAGTGACGTAGGACACCGCAGTAAACGCCGCGCCCCACAACGCAACGAAACCATCGGTTACGCCGATGTCCTCGTCGATTGTCAGGACACCGATCCAGTGGCGGAGAAAAAGCGAAGCGGTCGCCAGAAGGACCAGGCTGAACAGCAGGCGCAATTCCGGGTCCGCCAACCAGGCTTCGATCCCGCGCGCACCGGCACCCTGCGCAGCGGACGAATAGACAAGCCTTGTCGCGGCAAGGATCATGAAGATCAGCGCCACAGCCTCGGCGGCCCAGTTGTCCGTTGCCGCAAGGCCGCCCGCAACCGGCGAAATTCCGCTTGTCGAAAGAATGGACATCGCATGGACACCGGCGATCAGCCCGGGCTTGTCCAGCACGTTGAACGCCATGGCCAGCGCCAGCGTCAGTCCCAGATAAATCGGCAGGATTGTCTTCAAGGCCCGGTAGGTGCGGCTTTCGAAAACCGCGCCGGTGTCACGAAGATCAACCGCACGCAGGTCGCCAAGGCCATCCTCGGCGGCCATGATCTCGTACCCGCCGAGCCGACGCGGGGCGAGGATCACATAGGCCGCCAGCAACGTCAGAAGTCCCCCGAGCCAGCCAATGATGCCGCGCCACAGATGTACCGAGTCCGGGACTGTCGCGGCTTTCGCGTAGACCGTCCCACCGGTCGTCGTGAGCGCGGCGACCATTTCAAACCATGCCCCCGATGTGCCGACAGTGGGGGTGATTACAATCAGCGGCGTGCAGGCGTAAACCGGAAGCAGGACCCACAATATCAAAAGAGTAAGAAGCTCGTGCCGCGCGGTATCATGCGGACGCATCGGGCGCAGCAAAACGCCGATCGCCGAGCTGAAGAGAAAACCGAACAACGATGGGTACAGGAACCCGCGCGCCACCTTCCAGTCGCCGTTGATCGCGGCATGCAAAGACGGGATCAGCATTGCCCCGGCAAATAGGCCCAGCAAAAGTGCAATGATCGGAACGCGGCGGAGCATGTCGGCGCTCAGAAAAAGTCCATCGAGACGCGAAACATACCCTCGACCTGCCGCACCGCATCCCGCACAGCGAAGACGACCAGGGTGTCACCGACATTGATGACCACATCACCGCCCGGCATCACCAGATCGCCGCCTGACCGGATGGCCCCGATGATCGATCCATCGGGAAAACCTGCGTCACGCACGCGCTTGCCCGCGATGGGCGAGGTGGCCATGACCTGGGCTTCAACGACTTCCGCTTCGCCGCCGCCGACTGAATAGACGGCGCGCACCTTACCGCGGCGGACATGGCGCAGGATCGATGAAACCGTCGTGGCCCGCGGGTTTATCAATGCGTCAACGCCCAGCGGCCCGGCTATCCGTCCGAAAAGCGGGTCCTTGGCCAAAGCAATCCCCGTGGGACATCCCGCCTCGTGCGCCAGGGCACAGGACAAGAGATTGGCCCGGTCGTCATCAGTCAGGGCCACCAGAGCGTCTGCCTCTCCGATCCCCGCCTCCGTCAAAATCTCTGAATTCAGCGCATCGCCGTTCAGCACGATCGTGTGGTCCAGATTATCTGCTGCCAACTCAGCGCGCGGGCGGTCCCGTTCGACAATCTTCGCGCGCAGATGCGGCGTTGCCTCGACCATTTGGGCGACACGCAGGCCGATATTGCCTGCTCCAACGATGACAATCCGCTCCGCGACCAGGTTCTCCCGACCAAAGATTCCGAAAGCCCGCTGAACGTCGTCGTGGTGAGCGACGAAGTAAATCTCGTCGCCCGGCAGCATCTCGTCGTCGGCCCGGGTCGCATAGATCCGGCCATCACGGCGTATTGCGACAACGATGCAGCGAAGGGTGGAGAAAAGCTCGCTCAACTGTCGAAGCGGCGTGTCTATGATCGGGCAATCTTCCAAAAGGGCCAGGCCGACAAACTCTGCCATACCGCCGAGGAAAGGCTCGATATCAAACGCCGAGGTCGCGGAAAGGCGACGCATGGTGACCTTTGCAACCTCTGCTTCCGGGCTGATGATCACGTCGATCGGCATGTGATCGCGGCGGAAAAGATCCGACCATTCCGCCCCAAGATAACTGTCTGTCCGCAGCCGTGCGATCTTGGTCGGCACCTCGAACACCGAATGGGCAACCTGGCAGGCCACCATATTCACCTCGTCCATAGAGGTTGCCGCAATCAGCATGTCGGTGTTCTTTGCCCCGGCACGCGCCAGTACATCCGGGTGCGAGGCGAAGCCGACCACCCCGGACACGTCCAGCGAGTCCGTCACCTGCCGAACCAGGCCGGGATTGGTGTCTATAACGGTGACGGCATTACCCTCGTCGGACAGGTGCCGGGCGATCTGATAGCCCACCTGTCCGGCGCCGCAGACGATCAGTTGCATGCGCCTCTCCGCAGGTTGCGAGGTGCCGGCAGACTAGGCCCGCAGCGCATCAACGGTCAATTCCCGCAGATTGACCGCCCGCAGCCTAGTCTTGCGCTTCCGGCTCTGTCACAGCATCCGCCCCAGCGGGCGCCGGATCTGGCTGCCAGGATCGGGCAAAGTTCTGCGCCGCCTCGACCTGTTCGCCGGTCATCGCAGCTTCGACCTGCGCGCGCGCCTGCACTGCCTGCGGATGCTGACGTGCGGCGGCAAGGTTGAAATAGGCATGTGCCAGCACTGGGTCGGCATCGATCCCCGCCCCTGCGGCATAGGCCTGACCCAGGCCAAACATGCCCATGGGGTTGCCCTGACCTGCCGTGAACGTCAGCAACTCAACGGCACGTGCCGAATCAGCCTCGACGTGCTCGCCAGAGGCCAGGGCAGCGGCGTAGAGATTCGATGCACCGATATGGTTCTGTTCTGCGGCCTTTGCATACCAGTCGATTGCAACCTTGGGATCTGCATCAACACCTCTGCCCTGTGAGTAGAGCACCCCGCAATTGAACTGCGCGTCGGCAAGACCCATATCGGCCGCTTCACAAATCAGATTGTGCGCCGCGACGAAGTCCTGCAGGACACCCAGACCGTCCAGATGCAACAGGCCCATGCGGTTCTTGCCCGCGGCGCTGCCTCGCTCGGCTGCTGCCTGATAAAGGCGGATCGCTGAAATGACGTTCGCGGACGTGCCGACACCCAGCTCCTGCATCCGGCCCAGATAGAACGCCGCGTCACCATCGCCTGCTTCGAAGGCCTCCTGAAACGCCTCGACAGCCGCCCCAGGATCGTTGGCCTCCAGGGCCGCCAGCCCTGCTGCCGTGTCGGCCAGTGCGAACGTTGGCGCTGTGAAAAATGCCAGGGCGGCGCAAAATGTGCTTAGCGATTTCAATGACATATCAGATCCCCTTCAACTCTGCCCGGGCAGGTGAGCGCAGGCTACAAAATCTGCGGCACGTCCGTCTTTCGTGCTCTGAACGGATTCGGCGCGACACTGCTGATGTTGCCCCTGTCCGTCAAGCGGCACGTCATTGAATGCAGAAACCTCTTTCGGCATAGATGATTCTTTCAGCCAGACCGCGATCCGCCACACTTCCGCCACCGCAAGTTGCAGAATGCATACGCGAAACTCGGAGAGTTGCGGCATATGGTAAAATTCATCTGAAAACGGTGCAGACGTGCAGCTGCACTTGCCTCCGGGCATCATCCTGAGAGACAATACAAACGGGTGAACGAAAACGAGCGGACAAAAAAACCGCTGCGGGGAGTAGGGTTTAAATGACTTTTCAGCCTGGACATTTCCGGGGCGCATGGCGCACTGGTCTTACTGCGCTTGCAGCTATTCTTGCCTCTGCCGGATCGACATGGTCCGACGACCAATGGCAGCGTGTCGCGGACGACGCGGCTGACGGCGGCGCATCGAAGCGCAGCAATGCCGGCGGCATTCTCGGCGGCACGCTCCGTCAGGACACACGCCCGGCTTTGAAGGTTCAGATTGCGCCGGAAGCTGCAAAAGCGGACCGGACCAACAGCTTCATCCCGGCCCCTACCCGCGCGCAAGCGGCAACGCCCGAGACAAGCGTAACCGGCGCCGGTCAGGTCCAGCCGCGCATCAGCTTTCAGGCACAGGCTGGTACAGAGGATGAATCGGGCACCGTCGACATGTTCGTGCCGATCGCTCAGACGCCAGACTCTGTCGCATACTTCGACGTTCGCGGTGTGGCGACAGGCGATGAGGCGTACGAGGGTAATATCGGCCTTGGATACCGCCAGACAGTCGGAGAAGTCTTCGGCGAAGAAGCCGTCGTCGGCGGCTTCGTGTTCTTCGATGTGCGCAAGTCGGTGAACCAGAACACCTATTATCAGGGCACGGTCGGGCTGGAGTTTCTGACCGACACATTCGAAGCCCGCGCGATGGGCTATCTGCCCAATGCGGATCGCAATGTGATTGCGCCGGGCACGACCCGGACCGTTGTCAACGGCACCGCCGTGCAACGCGTCACGTCCGGCGCACTGATCGAGCAGGCTTTGCCGGGCGCAGAGGTCGAACTGGGTCTGAATTTTGACCTGACCGATGCGATTACCATCCGCGGCACAGGCGGATACTATCATTTTGAACGGGACCTGATCACCGTTGCAGGGCCAAAGGCCCGGGCGGCGGTTCAGTTTGCCGACCCGTTCGGCCTGGACGGCGCAACCCTGTCCCTGGGCGGAGAGATCCGCGACGATGATTTCCGTGATACCGATGCCAGCGGTTTTGTTCGCCTCTCAATACCCATCGGAGTCGATCCGAAGCCCTTTCGCAGTCTCAGTGCGCGGACAAAGAAACTGAGCAGGTATGTCTACCGCGACCGGGATATCGTGGTCCCGACAGTTGTCGATACGCGGACCGAATCCGTCGAAGACGTCATCGGGGCCGCGCCGCCGCCCAACTCTGCCCCCGGAACACCGAATGCGCAGGGACAATCGCTCGACGTCTATCATGTCGCCGATACGCCCCAGGGCGCGGCTGACTGCACGTCCTATGCCGATGCCTGCACCGTTGATGTGGCCCAGGCGGATCCAAATTACGGGCCCGGCGACGCGCTGATCGTCGTCGATTCCGGTGGCAGCACGATCAACAGCGATATCTTCCTGAACGGTGATTTGCAGAGCGTCCTAGGCGCGAATGCAGCCGGGCAGGTAACGCTGACACTGGATGATGCCGCGGGCAGCATCCTGACGCTTGGCGGCCTCGGCGGGCGCGTAACCGTCGCGGGGACGGTCCAGCCTGCACCGGGCAGCCGTCTCTCCCAGTTCAACATTGATGGTGGTCATGGCACCGCGCTCAGCGTTGCCGGCAATCTTGGTCCGACGCGGCTGGTGACCGACGACATCGACATCACCGGCGGCAGTACGGGGCTTGGGATCGGCACCAGTGCATTTGGTGCGATGACTGTCGATGCCGACAGCTCGATCATCGGCACGACAACCGGAATTCTGATCGAAAGCTCGGCTTTCGAGCTGACAGTGGACGGCACCATCGACCACACCGGCAGCGGCCGCGCCATCGATATCCGCAACCATACCAACGGTTCGGTGGTATTCAACGGCGCGATTACCGCCAGCAATGGCATGGGCCTCGGCTTTGACAACGCGGATTCGATCTACCAGTTCAACGCACCCGTCGTTCTGAATGACACCGGCACGGCCTCCGGTGTCGGCATCGACATCACGAACGGGTCGGACGGCACGTTCACCTTCGCCGAGGTCGACATCACCAACACCGCTCCGGCGACGGCGCGCCCGGGACCGCTTCCCATCGGCAGCGCGGCGACGGGGATCGACATATCCGACAGCCCGAACGGCACGTTCACGTTCTCGGACCTCGACATCACATCGGCCGCCGATTTCGGCATCATCGGCCGCAACGGCGGAACCGTGCACATCGGCGACGCAGCAGACCCGAGCGAGATCGCAGGCGGCACCGCTCTGATGCTGTTCGACACCAGTGCCACGGTGACCAATGCCCGGATCACCGGCGGCACGGACACGACTGATTTCGACATCGCCGCGCCCACCGGGTCGGTCGAAGGCGATTTTCCTGCCATCAGCGAAGGCGGCGTGCTGATCGTCACCGAACTGCAGGACACCAGGGTCTCGATCCAGGATTCAACGATCTCCGGCGCGGCCGGTCTGGTCGACATCTCCACCGGCGACAGCAATCACGAACTGGCCCTGGACCGGACTTCGATCTCGTCGACCGATCTCGAAGCGGTATACGTCGAGAACCTGCTGCTGGACCCTGCTGGCACCGGCGAGACCTTCATCACCAGCCTCGACAGCAACACCGTTACCGCGTCAGACGGCGGCGGGATGTATTTCGTAGATACAGTCTTCGATTCCGATCCCACGACGGTGGCAACCGAGACCGTCACCGGCGGAGCCACGACCATCGGCACAACATCAAATCGCGTGCGCGACGAAGGCCTCGTGCTCGAAGCGGTCCTCGGCGATCTCAACTTCACCGATCTCGACATCGGCAACCGCGGCGGGCGCGGCCTGCTGTTGGACAACAATTTCGCCGATCTCGATCCGTTCAAGCTGACAATTCAGGACGGCACCATCGATACGCTGAACTCTGGCGCCCTGCTGATGGCGTCCGAGAACAGGGGCGATGTCACGCTTGACGTCACACTGTCTTCGATCACCTCGACCGGTGGGGGGAACGCGGTCCGGCTGCGCCGCACCAGCGGCACATTTGATGTGACAGGCACCACGGATCTGTCCGGCTACCGCAACGAAGGCATCGATCTGCGCGGCAACGACGCGGTTATCACCTTTGGCACAACCTCGGTTACGGGCACCGGCAGCAGCGGCGATGCGATCAGCCTGCTCAGCAACCGCGGCGCAGTCACGTTCGGCACCACCACGGTGGATGGCGCAGGCGATGATGGCATTGATCTGGAAAACAACCGCGAAACGGTCACGTTCGGCGCGACCACCATCAAGGGCGCAATCGATGAAGACGGCATCGATATCGATGACAACCCCGGGGCGGTCATCTTTGGCGACACGTCGATTCTGGCCGCCGGCGATGACGGGTTCGAGAACAAGGACAGCAGCGGAGACGTCACATTCGGCGCGCTGACCATCAGCGATGTCAGCGATGACGGCATCCAGATCGAAGACAGCTCCGGCGATGTCACCTTCAACGGCGCGGTCAAGATCGACAATCTGGACAACACCGCGATCGAGATCACGGGCTCGACCGGCCAGACCATTGCCTTCAACTCGACCACCGATATCGGCGGCACCTCGCGTCTGCTCGGCGATGGTTTGCACATCACCGGCACGGACTCATTGACCGCGATCACCTTCGCTGATCTCGACATCACTGTCGGCGGCACCATCGGCGCGCCAGGCGATCAGACCGGTATCGATATTGATGACGCCGAGGGCATGCTGACCATCACCACTGGCACCGTCGACAGCAGCGACGGTCCGGCGCTGGACATTGACGGTTTGGGCATCGGCCAGACAATCGATCTGAACGTCACACTGACCAACCTGATCTCGGAAGGTTCGGACAGCGGCGGTATCATTCTGGATGACATCTCCGGTAATCTGACCATCCAAGCGGGCCGGATCACGGGCGCTCAAGGAACAGCCTTTGATGTCGGCGGTACCTCGGGCAACTCCGGCGGTGATGCGACGGTGGTCTACAACGGCATCATCGACAACACGTCCGGCCGCGCGGTTCTGATTCAGGAACTGGCGGGCGGGTCGATCACCCTGGGCGGCGACATCACCGACACCGGTGATGGCATCCGGTTCCGTCGCATCGACAACGGCACGGCCGCCAGCGTAACCATCTCGGGCAACACCAGCCTGGATGGCGGCGCGATCGAGTTCGACGAACTGGATGACGCCACCATCACCATCAGCGGCAATGTCACCATCGCCGCCGCGGACAATTCCTACGGGATCGAGTTCGACGACAATGTCGGCACCGTCGAGTTCACCGGCGACACCTCGATCACCGCAGGCAATGGCGCGTCGGGCATCCTGTTCGACACCAATGCCGCCAGCCAGGGCACCATCACCTTCGACGATCTGGACATCGCGCTGACCGGCGACATCACCACCCCCGGCGACGGCGCCAACGGCATCGCCTTCAACGCGGCCGGGGCCGAGATTAACGGCACCGTCAAGGCGCTGGACTTCGACGTCACCGGGAACGTCTCGGGCGAGGGCACGACGGGCATAGATCTTTCAGGCACTACGGGCACAGGGTCGATCAAGCTGGGCGATGACGACACCAGCACTGGCGAGAGCGCAAGCATCGACGGGCAGGTCGCCATCGGGGTGCAGTTCTCCGGCACCACCAGCGTCACCTTCACCTATGGCGACGGCGAGGACGCGGACGACCAGAACTCGATCATCGACTCTACGATCCAGATCAACGCCCCGACCCCGCCGACGGCGGGCGACTACAATTTCGACGATGTCGACTTCACCATGGACATCGCGGGCGCGACGCGTGCGATAAACAATATCTTCCCCTCCGGCAGCGCGTCCGACCTAATCTTCGTCTCGGCTGGCGGCACCAACACCGATGCGTTGAACACCACCGTCAACGACCCCACCAGCATCACGCTGGCCGACGCCGTGACCGCGTCTTCGGCGGTGTTTGTCCTTATCAACGATGGCAATTTCATCATCGACCCGAACGGCTTCACGCTGGATCCGGGCCAGATGATCGACGGGTTCGGGAACAACAACAGCTTCCAGACCGGCCTGAGCATTCCGATGTCGTTCAGCGGCGTGCCGGGTGCCAGCATCACCGTTACGGATCCGTTTGCGAACACGATGGGGGCAGGCGGTGCGGCGACGCTCTCGTCGTCGGATGGCCCGACGGTTACCACGCTTGGCAACAACACCATCGCCAATGTCATCCTGACCCACAGCCGTCCGAACACTCCGGCGAGCAATGGCGGCAACATCCTGATCGACGCAAGCGGGATCGGTAGCGGAGAGACACTGGACCTCGGCGAACACATGGCCCCGCTTGTCCTGAACGCCTCCGGTGGCGGGCCGGTCAACACCGGCATCTTCATCACCGGATCTGCCGCCACAGGGACGACCAACTTCACCGATGTTGAGATCGCCGGGGCAGGCACCGGTCTCAGGGTCGACAGCGCCGATCCTGTCCTGAACGTCGATCGGCTGGTCATCCAAGGCTCTAACACGGGGACCGGAATCGTTTTAAGAGATTACGGCCTTCCGTCCGCGAGCTTGGCCACGGATCCGGACGATATTCTTCAGGTCAGTGGTTTCGCAGACGGCATTGTCGTCCAATGGACCGACCTCGCCAGCACTCTGACAATTGGCAATGTAAACCCGTCGCCGGGTGCGGGTACGTCAATCACCAATTCCCGTGATGTCGGCCTGAAGATTGAAGATCTCGGGACAGGCACACAATTGCTTCCTCCCACTATCACGTTCAACGGGTCGATCACACAACCAAGTGGCGACTCAGCCGTAGAAGTGGTCGACGTGAACGATTTAAACATCGCAATCAACGGCCCGATTGTCGCCACAACGGCGCGCGAGACGATCTTGGCGACATTTGGCCCAAACAGCACGCTTTCATTCACCGGTGGGCTGGATCTGACCACGACGTCAACCGCGGAAGCCATCGATATCTCGGGTGTGCAGACCAGGCTCTCAATCACAGGTGCTGGAAACACGCTGACCACCGATATTGGTGCCGCAATGTTTTTGTCTAATGTCATTGTCGAAGAGATCGACTTGGCCAGCATCACCCGAACCGGCAGCCAATCCGCAGGCGATATACCTGTCATCGACCTTGATCGTGTTTTCAAAGGTTTCGCCGGTGGCCAGATCCGGATCGGATCGGCAGATATCAAGGACACGGCACTGCGTGTGCGGGGGGCCCTTTCGGCAGATGTGCACTTCGACGATCTCGATATTGATCTGACCCGCGCTGGCAGCGCGACAGGGATCGATCTCGCCGGTGCGTTCCTCTCTGACAGCACGATCTCGGCCACCGATTTCGACCTGGTTGCCAGTACGGCGGGCAGCAAGACCGGCGTCAACATTGCGGGAACTACCGGCACCGGGGCACTGATTCTGGGCGATACCGGCAATACCGATTTCGCCAACGGCGCCAGCGCCTCGATCGGTCTGGCCAACGGGACCATGGGGCCGGATATCGGGATCGCCCTGGACGCCAACACGGCCATCGATTTCACCTTCGGCGATGGCGAGGACAGCGCAGACACCGGTTCCTTCATAACGGCCACGACAGTCTTCACAGGCGCACTGCCGACCATGGGCAGCTACAACTTCCAGGACGTGGGCACGTTCACCGGCGACACCTCGCTGATCCCGGCGGGGCCGGATATCTTCTGGGTCGATCAGGATGGCCTGGGCGACGGGTCTGCCCCGAACATGGCGGGCGACATCGCCGGGGCCGCGGCATCCTCTGCCCAGGTGATTGCGCTGATCGACACCAATGTCGGCGACGGGGCCGGCGTACTTATCGGCGCAGGGACTGGCCTTGTGCTTGACCCCGGTCAGGTGCTGCTCAGCCTCAGGGCGGGTGACGCGGACATCGACCTGACGCAGTTCGGCATTCCGGCGGGCGGTCTGCCACCCGGCTTCTCGTTCGCGCCGGGCATATTCTCGGGCAGCAGCACGCTCAGCGCTCCTACGGGCATCGATAGTGGGTTTGGGCCGGCTCTTGATTCCGCAGGAACGGGAACAGGCGTCACGATCAGCGGTAGCGGAGCGATTGTGAACACGAGAATCCGCGGCGGTCTGACCGGCGTTACCGTGGGGACCGGTGTGTCCGGGGACTTCATTCTTCAGAACGTCATAGTCGACGATGCGAATGTTGGCTTCGACTTGGTCGGCAACGGCGCCCTGACCCTGACGGGATCGGGCAACAGGGCGTTGGCAAATAGCGACGAGGTCGCGCTCCGGCTGTCAAGCACCGGACCGGGAACCACCGGTATCGCCATTGGCACGGCAGGGCTTGGATTCGCCGACATAGATTTCACCAGCACCAGTACGAACGCTGTCCAGATCAACGGTCTGAACGGCCCCGGTGTCCTTACCATTGACGACTTCACTGGTCAGGTGACCGGAACGGCGCAGGGGCTGAAGATCGACAATTCGACAGCCGACATCACCGTGACAGGTGGCCTTTTGCGGCATGCCAGCGCCAGCACCGCCTTTGACATCGGCGGCGGCGGCAACGGTGGCAGCAACACCATCCAGTTCGGTGCGTTTGTCAGATCCGACCTTGCCACCGGCAGGGCCTTGGCTGTGCGCAACAGAACGGGCGGTACGGTCACTTTCTCTAGCAACTTCCTCGACAATAACGCCGACGGCGGCGGGATCCTTATTCAAGACAACACCAACAGCACAGTCACTTTCAGCAGCAACTCGGTTCGGGTGAACACTGGCGCGAACACTGGCGTATCTCTGTCTGGAAACAACGGCTCCACCATCAACTTCACCGGCAATCTGGACATCGACACGACCAATGGGGTTGGTCTGAATGCGAGCAATGGTGGGGCGATTACGATAGACGGCGCGCTGACCATCGACAGCACGACCGGCACGACGATGAGTGTCATCAATGGTGGCGGCGGTACCTTCACCGCGAGCAACGCGGCGAACACGCTGGCGTCGACGACGGGCGAGATCCTCAACATCTCCAATGCGAGCGTCAACGCCACCTTCGCCTCGGCGTCGGCCACGGCCCTGAACGGCAGTAAGGGCCTGGACATCAACAACCATTCCGGCACGCTAACCATAAACGGCGGCACGATCCGGAACACCGGATCAGCCGAATCCATCGAGATCAGCGGCGGCGCCAGCACCATCGCAATTGGCACGAACGTCAATTCGTCAGGCGCCACTGGCCTTGCCGCCGATATCCGGACCCGGACCGGCGGAACCGTCACCCTGTCCGGCAGCTTCACGGACAATGGTGCCGCCGGTGGCGGCATCCTTGTGCAGGATAACACCTCCGGCATCGTGACGTTCAGCGGACAAACGATGGACATCAGCACCGGCGTCAACACCGCCGTCAATCTGGTGAACAACGGCATGCTGGCGGTGAACTTCAATGCTGGCGAGTTGGACATCGACACCAGCACCGGCACAGGTTTCCGCGCCGTGAATGGCGGCGTGATCACGCTCACAGACCCGGTCAGCCCGAACAACACCATCATGGTGTCCGGGAACGGGCAGGCTGTGCTGCTGCAAGGCATCACGATGGGCGCGGACGGCATCAACTTTACCCGCATCGACCAAACGATGGGCGGTGGCACCGCGATCCGGCTGCATGATATCGGCGCAACCGGCGCGTTCCGCGTGTCCGGCATCGGCACGTCGGCGGGGTCGGGCGGCAGCCTGGTCAATCAGACCGGCAATCCGATCCACATCACCGGGACGGGAACGTCGTCCTTCAATCTGTTGAGCGTACAGGGCTCGCAGGCCCCGATCCTGGTCGTCACCGAAGGCACCGAGGTGGCCAATGTCACCATCTCCAGAAGCGACATCGCGGCGCAAGCTGGCCAACGGATGGTCGATCTGAGCGCAAGCGACGCCAGCCAGCTCAGCTTCACTATGACCGGAAGCTTTTTGCGGCCGTTCACTCCGAACACTCTGATCAACGGGCTGAGAGCAGTCGCGTCCGGGTCCGGTCGGATCAAACTCGACCTCTCTGGCGGCAACACCATCCAGGCACGCACTGGCATCGCCATCGATCTGGAGGCGCGAGGCAACGGGGCGATCCAGTCCAAGATCGACGGAAACACAGTGATCGAAGCACTGGAGCAGCCTTTCCCAGGCGTCAACGCGTTCGCAACGCCAATCAGAATCCGAACCATCGACGCCAGTGATGTGGTTGCGGAGATCACGAACAACGCGATCAACACCGGGTCTGGAACCGACAAAGCCATCCAGGTCGAAAACTCCCTAACCAACGGCAATACTGCCACAACAGACCTGACCGTAGCTGGCAATACGATCACGCTTAATCCGTTAAGCAGCGCCACCGGGCTGCAGTTCTCGAACTCCATTGGCGGCGAGTTCTGCGCAAACATCACCGGCAATTCCGTGACTGCGAACCTTGTAATCGGTGGGACCGGCCTGAACTTCACCAACACAGGCGGCGCAATCCCGGTCCGCCTCCAAGGGTTGCCGGCACCGGTGAACACTGGTTTTCCAACGGTCGGTGCATTGGATCAGATGTGGACCGGCAACGGCAACACAATGACCAACGGCAACCAGACGGTCGCCATCGGGTCCTTCGTCGCCGGAACCTGCCGTACCTTACCATAGGGTCTGGGCCGCAAACTCACGCTCCCGCGTCCGGGCCGCCTCGTGTTTTCTGGCACGGGGCGCGCACCGCGCGCTGGGGTGTTGCGCGGCCCCGTTCCACGCGATTTTCATCGAATTTTAAGCATTGGCCCGTAGACCCACTCGCGCTAGCCGGGCGGCCTGACACCCCGCCTGAAGTTCGAACGACCCCATCCGATGGCCGGGTTGCGCCGCCGTCAGATGGCTCTCCCTCTCAGGGGCGCTCGCGTCCTGTGGCTGCGCAGCCACGAACGCGGTGCTGTAGGGCACCGATTACCGAAGACAAGCGGGACCACTCTCCCGCACCTCCCCCGAAAGAGACACCGCACCACCTGCCGCCCCGGCCCCGCCGGACAGGCGCAGGTGTGGTATGCCTGTTCCCCACGACGGTCCGCGCCTTGGCCAATGCCGGGTAAACTCGCGGTCAACCCGATGCTACCGCACCAGGTTCACCCGAACGCGATCTGGGCCTTCATCGCGTGGCTCCGGTCATTGGCGATCCGGAATGCCTTTTCTGCCTCGTCCAGCGGCACCGTGTGGGTGATCAGTCCGCTGACATCGATAAGGCCGTTCTGCATCATCCCGACCGCTGTCCCGAACTCTTCGTGAAAGCGGAACGATCCGCGCAGGTCCAGCTCCTTTGCCGTCAGCGTCTGCATCGGAACGGTCATGTCTCCGCCCAGACCAAGCTGCATCACCACACCGCGCGGGCGCATCGCATTGATCCCGCCGACCAGCGCGGACGCGACCCCGGTCGCCTCGAACAGCACATCGAAATAGCCCTTGTCGGCGGTGTAGCCGTCCAGACCGTCCGGCATGTCTGCCATGTTGATGACGCGGTCCGCCCCGGCCCGCTCGGCATGGGCCAGCGCGTTGGGCGTCAAGTCGGTTGCCACGATTTCCGCCGCCCCGGCCCGGCGGGCGGCCAGGATGCACAGCACTCCGATCGGCCCGCAGCCCGTGACCAGCACCCGCTTGCCCAGCATCTCTCCGGCCCGGCGCACCGCGTGCAGGCACACCGACAGCGGCTCGGCCATCGCAGCCTGCCCGGGCGTCAGGCCATCGGCGCGCACGCATTGCGATGCGTCGGCAACCAGCACTTCGCGGAACGCGCCCTGAATGTGCGGAAACGGCATGGCCGAGCCGTAGAAGCGCATGTTCAGACAGTGATTGTGCAGCCCCTCGCGGCTGTAGCGGCACTTTCCGCAGGGGCGTGACGGCGACACGGCGACTAGATCGCCGACCGCAAGGCCGTCGACGCCCTGCCCCAGCGCCTCGACATGTCCGGCAACCTCGTGGCCCAGGATCATCGGCTCCTTCAGGCGCACGGCACCGAAACCGCCATGATTATAATAGTGCAGGTCCGAGCCGCAGACACCGCCCGCGGCGAGGCGCACGGCCACCTCACCAGGCCCCGGCGCATCGTGGTCCTGTTCCTCGATCCTCAGATCCCGCGGGGCGTGGATGACGATGGCCTTCATGGTGCTTCCCTGAATGAAATGTCTCGTATGCGTGCCACATGCAGCACGGCGACGAGCATCGTAGGGCCGCGTCGTAGGCCCGCTCCGGTCCATTGTCCAGCACCCACAGCCCGGCACCGGACATGCGTTCAGCACCCTTTGTTGATTGCGTGCCTTGATCACTCGCCTTGATCATCCGCCCGCCTGGGGTTACGCGAGCGCAGACGCAGCAAACGGGGGCCTTTATGTCGATGGATCTTTTCAACCTGGCAGGCAAGACTGCACTGATCACCGGATCCAGCCAGGGGATCGGCTATACCCTGGCCGGCGGCCTTCGCGCAGCGGGCGCACGCATCGTCGTCAACGGGCGTAGCGCCGCAAAGCTGGACAAGGCCGCAGCGGAACTGGATGCCATGGCGCTGCCGTTCGATGTGACCGACCACGCCGCCACCCGCGCGGCGGTGGACGGGTTCGAGGCAGACCACGGCCCGATCGATATCCTGATCAACAATGCCGGCATGCAGCACCGAACACCGCTGGAAGACTTCGATCCCGCCGATTTCGAACGACTGATGGCGACCAACGTTACCTCGGTCTTCAATGTCGGACAGGCCTGCGCCAGGCACATGATCGGCCGGGGCGCGGGCAAG
>JBCCMP010000045.1:0-18024 GCA_039026295.1 Pseudomonadota bacterium
ATTTTTAAAAGGAATCCTAATATCATGTTATATATTTTGAGATATGGGTAAATTTTCTTGAAATGCCCATTATATTGTAGCAAATTTGAAAATAATATTATATTTTTCACATTAAAAGCGTTATGATTCCGAAAAGATGCAAAAGTGAGGAGACCATTTAGAAGCGGCATCAGGCCGAATTATTTCAGGCTGAAAGCGCCTGCATTGGCGAATTCGTGCCACATTCAAAGTGACGCAAGTAACGTCGCACATGTGGTTCAGAGAGTACTGAGGGATAAAGGTCGATCAAGCGAAGCGTCTAAAGAACCTGAAGAAGAGCATGCTCGGCTGAAGCGTCTCCTGGCTGGTGCGGAAAACAATGAGCCGATCCTAACAGAGGCCGCGCAGGCCACCAGAAAGGCAGCTTGGCGCAAGTGGTAGGGCCCTCTCGCAAACACTACTTTATTGAGCACGCGTGCACGCATCTTGGCATTTCCGAGCGCCGAGTCCGTTGAGCGATGGGTCAGGACTGGTCGACCGAGAGGCGACTCGGTGATGAGGATGTCCTGGCGGCGGCGATCGTCGAGCTAACGGTCCGGTATAGTCGCTGGCGCCAGCGCCGGGTGACTGTGCTGCTTAAACGAGATCGGCGGCATGTGGACGATAAGCGCGCAGTCTGATCCAGCAGATTGAGCGGAACATGATCACGCAGTTCTTCGATCGGTTGAGCTTTCTGGCGCGCCACGAATCGAACGTGAACCCCGATCTCATGGAGCACCTGACCCTGGACGAATTCATCGCCAGACTGGACGGCGGCCAGACATAATTCTTCTGCGCCGCTTTTTAGAACCATTCTTGATTTTTGCCTGCCGCGGCTCCATCTTGCGCGGTAACCAATGAAGGATTCGAGATGTTCATTCAGACTGAGGCGACTCCGAACCCCGCGACGCTGAAGTTTCTGCCCGGCCAGACCGTGATGCAGACGGGCTCGGCGGACTTTCCATCGGCCGAAGGCGCAGAGGCATCCCCGCTTGCCACGCGGATTTTCGACGTGGACGGGATTGTCGGGGTGTTCCTTGGGCCCGACTTCGTGTCGGTCTCGAAGAACGACACCGTGGATTGGGCGCACATCAAGCCGGCGATCCTGGGCGCGATCATGGAGCATTACCAGTCCGGCGATCCGGTTATGGCCGGGGAGAGCGAGCCCGGCGCAGATGGACATGCCGCCCATGACGGGCCGGATGGCGAGATTGTCGGCCAGATCAAAGAGCTTCTGGACACGCGGGTCCGGCCAGCCGTTGCGCAGGACGGCGGCGACATCACTTTCCACGGCTTTGACAGCGGCGTGGTCTATCTGACCATGAAAGGCGCCTGTGCCGGTTGCCCGTCTTCGACGATGACGCTGAAGCACGGCATCGAGAATTTGCTGCGGCACTACATTCCCGAAGTGACCGAAGTTCGCCCGGTTGGGATGACTTTCTAGTTCCATCGGTTGATTCCAGTGGCCGGCCCCACTTGTTGACCCGATGAGATCCGGTCGCTGTTATTGCGGCGCGGTGGTGCTGACGATCCATTCCGAAGCCGAAACGGTGACCTACTGCCACTGCACGGATTGTCGCCGATTGACGGGGGCACCGGTCGCCGCCTTTGCAGCATTCCCCTCTGGCACGGTCGAGGTTGCACCCGACCCGGGCCGTGTCTCGGTAACCCCCGGCGTACGGCGGCGATTCTGCAAGACCTGCGGTTCTGCGCTGACGGCAGAGTTCGACTATCTTCCCGGTCAGATCTACGTGCCGATCGGCGTTCTCGATAATGCGGATGATCTGGCACCGCGAATGCACGCCCATGCAGAAAAGTGCCTCCCGTGGCTGCACATCAGCGATGATCTGCCGCGTGCGCATGGCAGTGCCCGCGCAGATCTGAACGCGGACCGGTCGTGATCCTGGGGATCGAAACCTCTGCCGATCAATGCGCGGTCGGGCTGGTCGGCGATCGCGTCTTTTCCCGCGCCGAGGCAATGGCGCGGGGCCATTCCGACGCGCTTATGCCGATGATCGATGCGGTTCTCGCCGAAGCCAATGCGGCTTTTGAGAACCTTGAACGGATCGGTGTCTGCACCGGCCCGGGGTCGTTCACCGGTGTCCGGGTCGGCGTCGCGGCGGCACGGGGGCTTGCGCTTGGCCTTGGCATTCCGGCGGTGGGGATCAGCCGTCTGCATGCACTGGCCCATCAACATGGCGCAGGTCCGGTCACCATCTCGCTTCCGATGCGCCCCGGCACCCGGGCCGAGCAGGATTTCGACGCTGAACTGCAACCCGCAAATGCGCCGCGGCTGATCGAACGGGCGGATCAGCCCGAGGATCCGGCATCTGACTTCCGCGCCGACCCCGTCATCATCGCGCGCCTCGCGGCTGAGGGCGACACATCGGTGCGGCCCGCCCCGCTGTACCTTCGCCCGGCGGATGCGGCACCATCGAAGATCCAGCCGCCGGTGATGTTAGGGACGTGACCGACAAACCAGAGGGCGGCAGCGTGGAGCCGGACGCGCGGGCTTCCGCGATGGCGGACGTCCTGCAGGCCAGCTTCGAGAGCCCCTCGCAGCAATGGTCGGCCCGCGCCAGCCACGAGATCCTCTGCCGCCCGGGGGTCTGGGCCGAGGTCCATACGGATCGCTGCGTCGTCGTTCTTGTGGCCGCGGACGAGGCCGAGGTTCTGACGATCGCGGTCAAACCGGGTGGACGGCGCAGAGGACGAGGTCGCGCTCTGCTGCAAAGCGCCATGCGCCAGGCATCCGATCTGGGCGCATCGCGCCTTTTCCTGGAGGTCGCTTCCGACAACAAGGCTGCGCGTGCGCTCTACTGGCGTGAAGGGTTCCGGGAAGTCGGGCGGCGCAAAGGCTATTACCAGCGGCCGGACAGGCCGGTCGATGCGCTGGTTCTGGCACGGGATTTGTGAGGCGTATGCGGCCGCAAGAACAGCGCTGACGTCAGAACCACTGCCCCGGCTCGATCATGCCAAGTTCGAGCAGTTGCCGCGAGGTCCAGTCCCATTTCGTGGTGCCTGCCCAGATCAGGCTGTGCGCCACATCCGGGAAGTTCGGGTGCGCCATGATGCGCGCCGAGCGGCGCAGGCTCATCACCGCGCCGGTCGGGTTGTGGTGCCAGGGGCAGGATATCGAGTCGTACTCAACCTCGCCGAACAACATCTCGCGGTTCAGATGAACGCCTTTCTGGGCAAGGATAAGCGACGACCGGCCGCACTGTTGCTGTTCGGGGGGCGTGAGTTCCTCGAACCGCCACCCCATGCCGCCGTAGAATCGCAATTGCTGATCCGGCTTCGGGAAGGCGTGGTAGCCGATCCTGTCAAAGCAGAGATCGGCGGCTGCGGGGTCGGCACCGTCCACCGGCAGATCCTGCGCGTAGAGATCAAGCGCGTAGGAGAAGAGCACCTTGCGCCGTTCATCCTTCAGAAAGCTGATCATCTCCGGCAAGGACCGGGTTTCGCAGTAGGGATAGACCAGGAACTCACCGTTCCACAGCCAGAGCACCCATCGCCCGTCGAGCATGTCGAAGAGAGCATTCAACAGGTCGCGGTAGCGGTCCGATCTGGGACGCTCGGCGATCGCGATCTCCATCGGGCCGTCGATGCCAAGCGGCGCGTCACGTCCCAGATAAAGGATCGTCCCCATCCCCTGGTCCGCAAGCCGCCGGGCCGTTGCCTTTATGTGCCGACCGGACTCGCAAAGCATGATCGCCACCGGTCCGACCGGCAGTTTCGGGCGGGCGCGCACGATCGCAGACACTGTGGGGTAGATTGCTGAGTTATCCATCTGCTTTCCGACCGGGCCGTCCGGCGTGTCTTAACGTTGGTTGTGAAGCCTGTCGATGAACCGGATGTAAATCACAAATTGAATCAAAGGGCGCGGCGCGAGCGACTTGCTCGATGGGGGTCGCGACGCTAAGTTCCGTGCCATGAGATCCGAGGCTTGCAATTGTCTTTATCTGGCCGACCGCAGATCCCTTCCGTGGAAAGTTCACGGACGGCTCTTCGGGCGGAGCCAGGGTGCTGTCCTACGAGGCTGATGAACCGGGCACCTGCCCCGACCATCGCCGACAGGCCCAAGCCTTCAGGAGACCAAAATGACCGCCAAAACGTTGTACGATAAGATCTGGGATGCCCATGTGGTCGACGAGGCCGCTGACGGGACCTGTCTGCTCTACATCGACCGGCATCTGGTTCACGAGGTGACAAGCCCCCAGGCGTTCGAGGGTCTGCGCAATGCAGGACGGCCCGTGCGTGCGCGGTCCGCGACGATCGCCATGCCCGACCACAACATAGCCACGACGAAAGACCGGCTGGAGGGCATCAAAGAAGAGCAGTCACGCATCCAGGTCGAGGCGCTGCGGAAAAACTGCGCCGACTTCGGTGTGACCCTGTGGGACGTGGATGACGTGCGGCAGGGCATCGTGCACATTGTCGGGCCGGAACAGGGCATCACGCAGCCGGGCATGACCCTTGTCTGCGGCGACTCACACACTGCCACCCACGGCGCGATGGGTGCCCTGGCGCACGGGATCGGCACCTCCGAGGTCGAGCACGTTCTGGCGACGCAGACCCTGGTGCAAAAGAAGTCGAAGAACATGAAGGTCGAGATCACCGGGTCGGTCGCACCCGGGGTCACGGCCAAGGACATTACGATGTCCGTCATCGGTCTGACCGGCACGGCGGGCGGCACCGGTCACGTCATCGAGTATTGCGGTCAGGCGGTTCGCGAGCTGACCATGGAAGGGCGGATGACCGTCTGCAACATGGCCATCGAGGGCGGCGCGCGCGCCGGTCTGGTCGCGCCGGATGAAAAGACGTTCCGCTATCTGAAGGGCCGTCCGCACGCACCGGCCGATGAGCATTGGGACGATGCCGTCGCCTGGTGGCGGACGCTCTACACCGACCCGGGCGCGCATTTCGACAAGATCGTCACGCTGGCAGGCGAGGACATTGCCCCCGTGGTGACCTGGGGCACGTCCCCGGAAGACGTTCTGCCGATCACAGCCATGGTCCCGGACCCCGCGGAAATGGACGATGCGGGCAAACGGAATGCCGCCGAGCGGTCGCTGGACTACATGGGCCTGACGCCCGGCACGCCGCTGAACCAGATCGAGATCGACACGATATTCATCGGATCGTGCACCAACGGCCGGATCGAGGATCTGCGCGAGGTCGCCAAGGTCATGGCAGGGCGGCGCGTCAAGGACGGTCTGCGCGCCATGATCGTACCGGGCTCGGGCCTTGTGCGGGCCCAGGCGGAGAAAGAGGGCATTCTGGCTCAGCTTGAGGAAGCGGGTTTCGATTTCCGTCTGGCAGGATGTTCGATGTGTCTGGGCATGAACCCTGATCAGCTTGTGGCGGGTGAGCGGTGCGCCTCGACCTCCAACCGCAATTTCATGGGCCGCCAGGGTCCGGGGGGACGCACGCATCTGGTCAGCCCAGCGATGGCCGCAGCCGCGGCCGTGACCGGCCGGCTGACCGATGTGCGGGAGCTGGGCTGAGCCGGAAGGCAGGTCATTGAATTCTCGGAGTCCGGATTTCAAGGAACAGACGCCGCACAGCCTCTCGGGTTTTTTCCGGAGCACTTTGCGGTTTCGTGACGCCGGCGAGGTCTCTGACAAGCTGATGCGTTCATCCTTGGCCTTTCGATCGCCTGCTCGCGTTCGCGGCGGCAATCGCGGTTGCCTGGCTTGACGGGACGAGGACTGCGCTGCCCATTGACGGCCGGAGGCCGGGCAGGCTAGGCGCGTGCTCAGGACAGGATGGCAGGGCAAAGCCCTGACATGAGAGATACCTGGCGTGCCTGGGCGATGCCCGGTGCGCTCCAATGGCACCAGGGGGCGGCCGATGCGCTTATTGCCGAAACTGCTGCGCGGGGCCGTCAAGTCGGGCAGAATGACCTTGCGCGGACAGAACGGCTTCGAGGCCGTGGTCGGCGGGCAGGCACCGGGCCCTGAATGCGCGATCCGGGTCATCGATCCATCGCTGGACTGGAAGATCGCCCTGAACCCCGAACTGAAGGCCGCCGAGGCCTACATGGACGGCGATCTCGTCATCGAGGACGGCGGGATCCACGACTTCATCTCGCTGTTCTTTCACAACAAGAAACACTTCGATCTGACGCCGTCCCAGATCTTCTGGCGCGGGATCGCTCGGCGGGGACGGCGGCTGATGCAGCACAATCCCATTGCCCGTGCCCGGCAGAATGCGGCGCATCACTATGACATGGGCAACGCCTTCTACCGCCTCTGGCTGGATGCCGACATGCAGTATTCCTGCGCCTACTGGGAGGACGGGGTGGAGACCCTGGAGGAAGCGCAATGGGCCAAGAAGCGGCACATCGCGGCCAAGCTGGCCCTGTCGCCCGGCCAGCGGGTGCTGGACATCGGCTGCGGCTGGGGCGGCATGGCGCTTTATCTGGCGGCTGTCGCCGACGTGAACGTCGTCGGCGTTACCCTTGCCGAAGAGCAGTTGGCCATCGCAAAGCGCCGGGCGGAAATCCTGGGCCTGACGGACCGGGTGGAATTTCGTCTGCAGGATTACCGGCAGGTGCCCGAGACCTTTGACCGGGTCGTGTCGGTCGGAATGCTGGAGCATGTCGGTGCCCATCACCTGACCGAGTACTTTCTGGGCGTGCGCGACCGTCTTGGACCGGAGGGCGTGGCGCTGATCCATTCCATCACGTCGAAGGCTCCGCCGGGCGTTACCGGGCCGTTCATCCGCAAGTACATCTTCCCGGGCGGCTACGCGCCGTCGCTGTCCGAGACCTTCGATGCGATCGAAAAGTCGGGGCTGTGGACATTGGACAACGAGATCTGGCGGGTGCACTACGCCAAGACGCTGGAGGTCTGGCGCGCACGGTTCGCCGAGGTCCGCGACCAGGTCGTCGACATGTACGACGAGCGCTTCGCGCGGATGTGGGAGCTGTACCTGAGTTCCTGCGAATGCGTCTTCAGCCATGGTGCATCCTGCGTCTTCCAGATCCAGCTCGGCCGGGAACGAGACGGCGTGCCGTTGACCCGGGACTATCTGGCACCTGCCAAAGCAGCACTGTCAGAGCGCGAGACAGAATGGCGAGAGCGCCTCGCGGCATCGGCTGTTCAGGCCCTTGGCGCGTAATTTCACCCACCGCGCGGCCGCACCGGTCATTCCCGGAACAGACCGTCAGATTTGAAAATCCCAACCTCTTGTGCAAAAGGGAAAGCGAGGAGAAATTCGCGCCCGCCGGGAGATTCGAGACAGCCGCCAGATGGCCCGTCTCGGCATGGCAGCGCGATCTGCGGGATGATGAGGTGGATGATGCGGCTCGCAAGTTTGATGACCAGAGGCAGCCTTCCGCTGCTTGCAACAATCGCGCTGAGCCTGGGCGGTTTGGCCCAGGTTTCCGTCGCCACCGACGCCCGGGCGCAGTCTAACGAGCAACTGGCCGCGGCGCTTGCAGAGCGCGGTTTTGAGCCTGCGCCGCAGACTCTGGCGGGCAGCGTTCCGATAACCTGGCAGCCGGGCACTGACAGCGAGTTGCCCGGGGCCGGTTACAACATTCGCCTGCCGCGGTCGGTTCCGGTGGACGTGGTGCTGGTGAGCACAGACAACACGGCGGTCGTCGCTGATCTGTCGCCGCGGCGCGGCGGGATCGCGCTGAGCGCGACGGTTGCCGAAGGGCTGGGCCTGAAACCGGGTGACACGGTCACCCTGCAGATCCTGGGGCTGCGGACGATCGACCGCCCGGCCGGGTCACCGCAGTTCACCAGCGCGGCCCCCGCCGCCGCTTCAAGCACGGCGGCTGCGCCCAGCTATCCGGTCACGCGGATCAAGGTGAAACTGGCCGAAGACGTGTACAATGCGGGCCGGATATCCAGTTCCAGCCTGGCTTCGGCTGCGTCCGGTCCGCAGCAGACAGCACAGGAAGAGCCGCAGACCCTGTCGCGTACCGCGTTGAATTTCCGCGGCGTACCCGAAAGCCAATCAACTGAGGCAGCGGCGGCGGCTGCCCAGGCGCAGAGTGCACAGCCTGCGCCGCAGCAGGTTGCATCTGCCCGAGACGCGTCTGGCACATTGTTCGCACCTATGCCGACACGGCAAGCGGAACAGGCCATCAGTCTGGCGCTGCCGACTGAAACCACGTTGCAGCAGCCTGCGTCTGCCGAGCCGTCTTCTCCCGCAGCTGCACCCACTGCAACGCCGGTTGAGACACCAGCTGTGACGCCGCTCGAGGCACCGATCGAACAAGCAGCCCTTGCGCCTGTCGAGCCACCCGAACCTTCACTGCCGGAGGCATCGGAGCCCAATGTGGCCGACGGGGTCCAGAGCACCGCTGCCTCCGCCCTGATCGGCGCTGCCGACCCGGCGCAGCCGCAGACCGATACATCGGCCGCAGAAGCCCCGCAGCTGGCCGCTTTGGCACCTGCTGAAACTGTCCAGCCTGCGCTCGCTGCACCGGAAGAACAGGCCGCTGCAACGCCTGAGCCGGCGGCGACGGCGCCGTCGTCGGAGGCCCCTGAACAACCGGCAGAAGCTGAACCAGAGCCCCAGCAACAGGCATCCGCGCCTGCGGCACCGCAGAGCCCGGCATCAACGGAGCAAGACCCGCTGCTTTCAGGCGTATCGCGGGACAATCTGACAGGATCGGGCGATCTGGTGCTGCAAGGATCCTATTTCAGCCAGCGCAGCACCGCGGATCTGATGCTGCGTTCACTGTCGCGGCGCGGTTTGCGCCCGACAATTCACGAATTGGCGTCGCAGGACGGAACACCGCGATGGACGATCCTGATCGGCCCGTTCGAGAGCAATGCCGAACGCGATGCAGCCCGCGCCAAGGGCGGCGACCTGCTGATCGGTGCGGTGAAGCGCCGGATCTGATGAGTGCGGCCGGGGAGGGTCCCCGGCCCGTTTGCTGTCAGCGTGCGATCAGCCGGTCATCGCCTCGTAGACCAGCTTGTGGAAGTGGTGGATGCCCTTCTCGCCTTCGCCGCCTTCACCTGCACCGGCGATGATCGGACCCTGACTGTAGCCCTTCGACATCAGCCCGCGTTGAACACTTTCGCAAAGCGAGATGTCCTCGGGTGCCAGAACCTCGGCGGTATAGGTGCGCCGTTCCTCATTGGTCTCGCCATCGGCGACCATTACGTGGCCTTCAAAACTTGAGGTAATGGCGTCCACCGGCCGGATCGCGAAGACCGCCAGTTCCTTGCTGCCGGGCAGGATGTTGAACGTTGTGTTCGGCCAGACGTACCAGAAACTGGACGTCTGATACCCCTCGTTCGGGTCCACCTTGTAGGCCGTGTTGTCATGCCGGATCTTTCCGGCCAACTGACGCGACCAGTATGCGCCGGTGTCGACGATGTACTTGTCCATGCAGATGATGGACGAGAAATCCGGGTGCGCATGCTGGCAGTGGTAGCATTCGACATAATTGTCGACGACGACCTTCCAGCCCGCCTTCTGCACGGTGTCGCCCAGCAGGTCGGTTTCGATGCCCATGGGTGCAAGCTCGTCCAGGAAGGTCAGGCGGCTGCGGATGTCCCGCTCGACCTCGCCCATCGTGTCGGCCATGCTTTCGGCGTCTTCGTCCAGATTGACGAAGATGCAGTTGGCGAACTCTTCCAGCCGGACCTCGCGCAGGCTGTAGTCGGCCCGGTTGAACCCGGGCCGGTTGGCCGAGAACCGCGCCCCCCGCAGACCGCCTTCGCGCGCGAAGGTCCAGGCATGATAGGGGCAGACGATCACCGATTTGACGTTGCCGCCTGGCCCCGGCAGCAGTTCGTGCGCGCGGTGACGGCAGACATTGTAGAAGGCGCGCAACACCCCGTCCCCGCCGCGGATGACGAAGACGTTCTGATCGCAGATCTGCACCGTCATGTAGTCGCCGGGATTGTCGAAGAACGCCTTGTGCCCGACATACTGCCACGTGCGGTAGAAGATTGCCTCTTTCTCTCGCTCGTAGACTTCCGGGTCGATGTACCAGCTGGCAGGCAGGGTGAAGCTGTCATCGGGCCGATCGGTGATCGGCAGCTCCATCTCGGGCATGGCGGCCTTGGTGCTTGACTTACCGTCGAGCATGGTCGGTCTCCTTCTACACGGGGTGGCCATTAAATAGGCAATTGCAGTCTGGACCCCCGGTATTTCCGGGTCAAGGGCGGGCGCTTTTGCAGGCGGCCTGCCGCTTGACAGCCGGGGCTGCGACCCGGTGAACTGGCGTCATCAGAGGGGGATGCCATGAAAAATCCAAACCCGACCGACACAAACCCGACCGATCCAAATCCGTTGGACGAGACACCGAATGCCAGTTTCACCTGGCCCGATGGCAAGACGCTGGCCCTGTCCGTCGTTCTGAATGTCGAGGAGGGGTCGGAGATGTCCGTCGCGCAGGGCGACAAGAAGCCCGAGCCCGTCGACGAACTGGGGGTCGCCGTTTCGGTCCCTATCCGCAATTTCGTGAACGAGTCGAACTATCTCTACGGCGTGCGCGCCGGTGCGCCGCGCATCCTGCGCGTACTGGCCAGGCATCAGGTTCATGCGACCGTGACCGCCGCCGCGCAGGCGCTGGAGCGAGCCCCCGCCCTGACCAAGCGACTGCTCGCCGGGAACCACGAGATCGCCGCCCATGGCTGGCGCTGGGTGCACCAGTTCTCGCTGGACGAAGAGAAGGAGCGTGCATTCATCACCCGGGCCACGGAGTCGATAAAGGCATCGACGGGAACAGCGCCTGTCGGTTGGCTGAGCCGCTATCTGCACACGCCGCACACGCGGCGCATCCTTTCGGATCTTGGCTATGCCTATCACATGGATGACCTGTCGGATGATCTGCCGCGTTGGGAGCAGGTCGAGAAAACAGATGGCTCGACCCGCCCGCTTGTCTGCATGCCCTATGCCCTGGATACCAACGACATGAAGTTCTGGACCGATCCCGGCTACAGCCCGCAGGACTGGCTGGATTACAATCGCCGGACCTTTGACTGGCTGTACGAGGAGAGCCAGTCACTGGGGCCGAGGATGATGTCCCTGGGCCTGCACCTGCGCATCATGGGGCGGCCGGGGCGGATCTGGGCGCTGGACGAGTTTCTGTCCCATGTCGGGGCGCGGGACGGGGTCTGGATTGCGCCCCGGCGCGAAATTGCCCGCCGCTTTGCCACCCAGGTTCCGTGGCGCGGATGAATTCAGTCTCCGAGGCTTTCGCTGACGGCGGCCTGCATCTGAGCGTTGGCCAGAACATCGCGACGATGACGCTGTCCCGGCCGGAGGCGCGCAATGCCGTGACGGAGGCGATGTGGCAGGCGCTGCCAGACCTTTGCGATCGGCTGGGCCGCGATGAAAACGTGCGAGGCGTGCTGTTGACCGGGGCGGGCGATCATTTCTGCGGCGGCGCGGATGTGGCGGAGTTTCCGCGCGTCTTTGCATCGCCCGCTGCGGCGCGTGACTACAACGATCTGGTCGAGGCCGGGCGGCTGGCGCTGACATTGTTACCCAAACCGACCGTTGCCGCGGTACGTGGATATGCCGTCGGTGCAGGGTGTGGCATCGCAATGGCGTGCGATCTTCGATTTGCCGCCGTCGGCGCACAGTTCGCCATGCCGCCTGCCCGGCTGGGTGCGGCCTATCCGGTGACCGGGACCCGGCAGCTGGTCGATCTGGTCGGACCATCGCGGGCCAAGGACATGCTGTTTTCCGGGCGAATGGTCATGGCCGATGAAGCCGTCGCCATGGGCTTGGCTGACCGTGTGCTGCCCGAGGAAAAATTGATGGGCGAGGCGCTGGCATACCTGCAAGGCATCGCGGATCTGTCCGCCGATTCCGTCCGGCGTTCGAAGAAAATCGTCCAGGCGATCTCTGACGGTGTGGATGGAGAGCCCGCAGAGCTGCGCGACCTGTTCAACGAGTCGTTTGCCGGGACAGACTTTGCGGAAGGATATCGGGCCTTTCTGGAAAAGCGCCGTCCGAGGTTTCGGTAGCGCGCCGTGCACCGCACCCTACTTCGCAAGCGCATCCTGCAGCAGCGCCGCCACCGCCAGCAGCCGCGCTTCTGACCACGCCGGGCCGATGATTTGGATCGATGCGGGCAGCCGCTGATCCAACAGCGGCGCGGGGATGGCGACGGCAGGCAACCCCGCGAAGTTGGCCAACGCGGTCAGATCCGCCTGATTGGCCGGTGGCGGTATCCCGTGGGGGAATGCCCGTTGCGGGGCGGTCGGCAACACAAGGAAGTCGGCATCCCGCAGCGCCGTATTGGCGGCACTGCCGGCACGCGCGATCTCGGCCCGGGCATCCAGGATTTTGTCCGGGCTGGCGTCGCGCCCGTAGACCAGCAACCGGTGGAGGTGATCGGACAGCGCGCCGGGCTGGTCCATCAGGTCTGCCAGTTCTTCAGCACCTTCGGCCTCCACCACCAAAAGCCCCGCACGGCGGGCCCTGCCCGGTGACCAGTCCGCCAGATCGGCCCATTCCGTCGTGCCGCCCAGATCGTGAAGGGCCCGGGCCGCACGTTCCAGTCCCTGGCGCACGGGCAATTCGATATCGACCTCGCCAAGCTGATCCGGGATCGCAAAACGTAGGCCTGCAAGGTCTTCGAACCCGGCGGCGTCATACCATTCGGGCGGCGGCGCGGTGGACAGCGGATCTCCCGTGTCAGGCGCCACGAGCGCTTGCGAGATCGGCCAAAGATCACGCGCATGAGGTGCGAGCGGGCCGATCGTGTCGAGTGACGGCGACAGATAGGCGAGCCCGGAACGCCCGATCAGGCCCGTTGTCGGTTTCAGCCCGGCAACCCCGCAATAGGCGGCGGGCAGGCGAACCGAACCCATGGTGTCGGTGCCGAGCGCAGCATCGACGAACCCGGCTGCGACTGCGGCTGCCGACCCGCCGGAAGACCCGCCGGGGGTGTAGCCGTCCAACAAAGGATTGTTGCAACGTCCAAATGCCGGATTGTCGGTCACCGCACCCAGAGCGGCTTCCTCCATGTTCAGGCCACCGATGAGTACGGCCCCCGCGCCGCTTAGCCTTACCACCGCAGTGGCATCCTCTGCCGCTTTCAAGGCGCGGCGGCCTGCGATACCTGCCGTCCAGGCTGCCCCGGCGCGGGCAAGATTGTCCTTTACGCCAAATACCAACCCGTGGAGGGGGCCTTGCCCGGGGGCCCGGTCTCGCGCATCCGCATCGGCCTGCGCACGGTCTGTTCCAACATCGATGAAACTGCGAACAGCGTGATCCTTGGCTGCGATCAGCGCCAGCAGACCATCGATGCGGGCACGAACCGGACCGGTCATGCCTATCCCCTGATCATACGAATGGGTTTCTGGCGCTGTTCGATCTGCGTCAGCGCAGCGGTGTCGCCGGGCGCGACGATCGTGACGCCGATCTGAACGCCCAGCCGCGCCTTCAGGAGGTCCTGCATAGGGGCCGGATCACCACCTGCGGCTTCGACCAGCACCTCCATGTTTTCCCTGCCAGCGGTCGAGGTCACCCGGCAGACAAACTCGCCGGTCATTGCCGGGAACTGCGCCTGCAACAGCGCCCCGATGCTATGCGGGAAGACGTTGATCCCCCGCAGTTTGACCATGTTGTCGGATCGGCCGAGGAATCCCTCCATCCGGCGGAAGGGCGTGCCCAGCGGGTTTTCCCCGGGCAGGATGCGGGTCACGTCGTGGGTGTTGAACCGGATCACCGGGAAGAGGTCGTCCTTGTAGAGGCAGGTGCAGACCAGGTCCCCCGGACCGTCGGTGGGCGTGCCGGTATCGACATCCAGCACCTCGACCATCTGCGCATCTTCGAAGATGTGCATGCCCTGCCGGTCCGGCCCCTGCCCGGCGATGGTGCCGGTGTCGCCGACGCCGTACCAGTCGAAAACCTCTGCCCCGCCCCAGAGGCCCGAGAGCACCTCTGCCGGGTCAGCGCCCAAATGGCCTGATATCGCGCGGATTTTGATATCGCGCCCGGGCTCCAGCCCTTCCTCGCGCGCAACTTCGGCCAGACGTTTCAGGTAGTCGCCAAATCCGACCAGCACCGTCGCCCCAAAATCGCGCATCAGGTGGACCTGCTGAGCGGACGGGGTTTCTGCCCCGGTGCCCGCCGTCAGGATTTGTGCGCCGACCCAGTGGTTGACCGCCTCGCGGATGTAGTGGCCGCCATTGACCATCCCGAAGCCATAGACAGAATGGATGACGTCATCGGCCCGGATGCCTTGCAGAGCATAGATGCGGGCGAGCAGCATGTTCTGCACCTCCCGGCTTTTCGGTCCCCAGATCAGCGGCTGCGGGCGACCCGTGGTGCCAGAGGTCGTGTGGAAGATCATCGGCGGGGGGTCGGCATGCGCCCCGCGCCCGTGAAAATCGCCGAGCGGTGGATGTGCCTCGACCGAGGCCATGAGGTCTTCCTTGGAATAGGTCGGGAGCCGTGGCAGATCGTCGAGAGAGCGGATATCCCCTGGCTCGGCCCCCTCCGCGCCCCAGAGGCGCTGATAGAACGGGACTTGCCAGGCAAATTCGGTCAGCGCGAGAAACCGGCGCTGTTGCAGAGCACGGAGTTCATCCCGGCTGGTGCCCCTGAAACGCTGAAGCCAATCCGCGACCGGGTAGTCGCGTTTAAGGGCGGGGATGTCCAGGTGGTCGAAGTAACTCATGAAACCCGGTCCAGACCTGCCTCTGCCAGCACCTCCTCCGTATGCTCTCCCAAGGCGGGGAGAACCGGGTTCAGCCGTCCAGGCTCGTCCTGAAACTTGATCGGAAGGCCGATGTGCAGGTTGCCTTCGTTATCTCTCACCAGCATGTCGCGGGCGGTGACATGCGGCCTGTGGAATGCCTCGTGCAGATCCAGTACCGGCGCGAAGCAGACATCCTTGTCGGCAAACCAAGCCTCCCATTCGTCGCGCGTCCGGGTCGCGAAGGCCTCTCGCAGGAAACTGCGCACGGGATCCTGCGCAGGACCCGGCGGACCGCAGGCAACGTCGATCAGATCGGCCCGGCCCAGCGCGGTCAGAAGGTTGCGCACGAACTTCGGCTCGACCCCGCCCAAGGCCACATGGCGACCGTCCGAGGTCGCGTAGGCGTGCATGAAAGCATCCCCGCCAAAGGATCTCTCGTGCTTGACGACGGGGGCTCGGTCCTCGGCGAAGACCGGCCCGGTGACATTCGGCAGCCATGCCATCGTCGCGTCCTGCATGGACATGTCGATGTAATCGCCCCGATCCGTCTGGGCACGCCTGAGCAACGCCATCAGGATCGCGGACAGGGTCATGAGCGACGCCGCCATGTCGGCATTCGGCATAGCGGTGTTCGTCGGCGCACCGTCTGATCCGAGGTTCAGGGATGCCGTCCCTGCCAGCGCCTGCACAGCCAGATCGTGCGCCGGCCGCATAGCCTCTGGCCCCGTTTGCCCGAAGGCAGAGATCGAGGCATAGACGATCCGCGGGTTACGCATCGAAACAGCCTCGTACCCCACGCCCAGACGATCGACGACGCCGGGGCGGAACGCCTCGAGGAAGACATCAGCGCCCTCGGCCAGGTTCAAGAGCGCCTCGCGTCCCGCCTCGGTCTTCAAGTCGAGAACGATCGAGCGTTTGCCGCGGTGGGTGTTGCGGAACCAGACCGAGACGCCATCGGCAGTGCGGTATCCAACCTCACGCACCGGCTCGCCCGTGGGTGCCTCTACCTTGATCACGTCGGCACCGTGATCCGCCATCATCATGGTCAGGTGCGGGCCGGGCAGGAACAGCGACAGATCCAGCACCCTGATGCCTTCCAGTTTCATCGCATTCCCCCTTTTAGTCACAGGCTAGGCAGACCCCCGTTCGGTGTCCATGCCTGCCAATGCGTGCCGCTGCAAAATGCAACCGGTCAGGATTTGTTCATAACCGTCACACGAGGGTGATTGGCGAGTGAACATCCTGCCGCCTATGTTGGCTTCATGAAAAAGCTGCTTGCCGCGATTCCCCTGGTGCTTGGGTTGGGCCTTACCCCGCCACATGCCGATGCCGACGACAACGTGGTTCTGGTGGAGTTGTTCACCAGCCAGGGCTGCTCCAGTTGTCCGCCCGCCGATGCCAACCTGGGAACCCTGCTGGAGACGTCGGGCGTCCTCGGTCTGTCCATGCATGTTGACTACTGGGATTATCTGGGGTGGCGCGACACCTTTGGCAGCCGGGCCCATACCGAGCGGCAATTCGCCTATCGTGACTACATGGGCGGGCGCGTCGTCTATACCCCGCAGATGGTGGTGCACGGACAACACGATGTGCCGGGCTACAAGATCGATCGGCTGCAGAACGCGATCGCGACGGCAGGTAGTGCCCCGCGCGAGACGACGATTACCATTCAGGACGATGGCGGCATGCTAAAGGCAGTTCTGTCCACCGAGATGGATCCGGGACTGTGCACGATCTGGATGGCGTCCTACGATCGGGAGCAAACCGTCGAGATCGAGCGCGGCGAGAACGCGGGCCGCAGGCTGACCTATCATAACGTGGTCGACAAGCTGATGCGCGTCGGGCAATGGACCGGAAGTCCGCAGGAAATATCTCTGCCGCAACCCGGCGCCGGCCAGGGTGTCGCAATCTGGGTGCAAGACAATCGCACCGGCCACGTGCTGGCTGCCAGCTATATCGACGGATAGCGCATTGGCCACCGGCCGGGCCACTGCCTGGGGTCTGCGCGTCGAAGATTTTGATCAGACGATCTAATTGGCCCTGCAGGACACAGCACGCCCGTCGAGGACGATGTGAACGCCCGGACTGATTACAGAATACTCGCCGAACAACTCGGAACGTGATGCCCGGTCATTCGCAGCCTGAGCACCGTCCGAACGATCATCCTGTCCGGAACCCTCATCATCATCACGCAAGGCAGCTCTCCTCACCCCTCTTCACCGCCTGTTAACATAGCTTTAATCGCCTGATTCTGCCAAGTTTGCTTTCAGCGGCAGGGATTTGCAGCACAATCATAAAGGGTACTGGCAAAAAGCTCGGCAAGCGGGCGCACTACCGCGCGGCGCGCAATCGCCCCAAAAGTCCGGCGGTCGAACTGTCCAGCCCTTCGAACTGACCGGTGTTCAGGGCCTCGCGCACATCGCCGGTCAGGGCCTTGCCCAATTCGACACCCCATTGATCGAACGGGTTGATGTCCCAGAGAAACCCGAGTGCTGCGGTTTTGTGCTCGAAGAGCGCCAGAAGCCGGCCCAGCGTATAGGGATCAAGGCGTTCATAAAGAATGGTGGTGGACGGGCGGTCGCCGGGGAAGGTGCGATGCGGCGTCAGGCGGTCGATCTCGTGCTGGCCCAATCCGGCCGCCGCCAAATCGCCGCGGACCTGTTCCGCGGGCTTTCCGAAGGCCAGCGCTGCGCTTTGGGCAAGAGCAGATGCCGCCAAAAGATCGTGCGCGCCATCTGGCGCTTCTGTCGGATTGGCCGCCAAAAGGAAATCGACGGGGATGACGTCCGTCCCTTGGTGGAGGAGTTGAAAGAACGAGTGCTGCGCGTTCGTCCCCGGCTCGCCAAAGACCGCCATTCCTGTCTTCTGGCTGGCTGGGGTGCCATCAGTGTGGACACCTTTGCCCAGCGATTCCATGTCCAGTTGCTGTAGCCAGGCGGGAAACCGGCTTAGGCGCTGATCATAGGGAAGGACAGCCGCGGCGTGCAATCCCAGACCATTGCGTCGCCACACGGTCTGCAGCGCCATCAGGATCGGCAGGTTGCGCTCTGCCGGTGCTGTCCGAAAATGCCTGTCCATAGCCGCCGCCCCGTCCAGAAAGGCCTTGAAGCGTCCGGAACCGATCGCGATGGCCAGCGGCAGACCGATAGAGGACCAGACGGAGTATCTTCCTCCCACCCAGTCCCACATCGGAAAGACCTGTGCCGGGGGAACACCGAAGGCGGCGGTCGCTTCAAGATTGCGCGACACGGCGGCCAAATGCGTGTTGGCGGCCTTGCCCAATGCGGCCTGCAACCAGCGTCGCGCGGCTGCGGCGTTCTCCATGGTTTCTGGCGTCGAAAAGGTTTTCGAGGCGACAATCACCAACG
>JBCCMP010000046.1:0-17915 GCA_039026295.1 Pseudomonadota bacterium
CCCGTGCCTTCGAAGAACAGATGATGATTTACTTCATGGTCAACGATCTGGGCTATTCGGCGAAGGAAGCCGGGAAATACCCCGATCCATTGAGCGAGCGGCTGGACGAGTTTGCCGACAGCATTGGTGCTGCCCTGAAGAGCCGCGATTACGACGAAGTGCTGGTGGTCGGCCACTCGTCAGGCGCGCAGCTTGCAGCCTCGGCCCTGGCGCGCTGCGTCCGGCGTCATGGCTATGATGGCAATACGCATCTCGGCCTGATGACGCTGGGGCAGAGCATCGCGATGACCAGCTTCCTGCCCCATGCGGACGAGTTGCGCGCCGATCTGGCCGAGCTTGCCGACGATGCCCGGATTTTCTGGCTGGACGTAACGGCACCGGGGGACGGTGCCTGCTTTGCGCTGACGGACCCGGCTGCGACCTGCCGCCAGATCGGCCGCGCGCCGGAGACGATGAACCCGCTGGTGATATCGGCGGCCTTCAAACAGACCATGGATCCGGTTCAACTGCGTCAGTACCGCTGGCGTCTTCTGCGCATGCATTTCCAGTATCTTTGCGCGTTCAGTAAGCCTGAAAGCTATGATTACTTCCAGATCACTGCGGGGCCGCGAAGCCTGGCATCGCGCTTTGCGGGCCGCGAATGTTCGCCCTCCATGGTGGCAGAGCCGATTTCCCCGGCCTGTCACGCCGGTTGACGGCAGATTCTCACAGTCTATGACCGCCGCATGACCGGGCCTCAACCCGAAGAGCATGCGGGCTATACGCCGCCCATGCCGCCAGAGCGGCCCGAAGGGCTGTCTTTTCTGCGCATCTGGATGCGGGCGCGCCGCAACCTTTTCGCGGCCCTGCCGCGCAAGCTCTACCGGGCCTGGCTGACTGAGGTCAGGACCCCGTTCTACAACAGCTACATGCCGAACCAGCCCGATCTGGTGCGGCGTATCCTGGTGGAACGCCCGGATGACTTCCCGAAATCGGACGTGGTCCGGGCAACGCTGGGCGATCTGCTGGGACAGAGCGTTTTCGTGACCAACGGCGAGAAATGGAAGCGCCAGCGGCGCATTATCGATCCCAGTTTCGAGGGCGGCCGCCTGCGCGAGATATTCGCACCCATGCTGAAGGCCGGGGACGACATGGTCGATCGGCTGAGCCCGCTGGCCACCGGCCAACCGGTCGAGGTGGAGTTCGAGACATCGCACGCCGCCGCAGACGTGATCTTTCGCACGCTCTTTTCCCAACCCATCTCGACCGATGCCGCGACCCGGGTCTTCCACGCGTTCCGCCGGTATCAGACCGCTGCCCCGATGCTCAGCCCGGCGGATCTGATGCGTATTCCGGACTGGTTTCCCCGCCTTGGTCCCAGCCGCTGGCGCAAGGGCAGGGCGGCGCGACAGATCCGCCGTCTGCTGATGGCCTTCGTTGAAGAGCGGCGTCTCGAGATCGATCGGGGCGACGCGCCGCAGGATCTGGCCACGGCCATCATGACCACCCGCGACCCGGTGACCGGCGACGTCTTTGACGAGGCCGAAATGGCCGACCAGATGGCAATCTTCTTTCTGGCCGGGCACGAGACATCTGCCTCGGCGCTGGCCTGGGCGCTGTACATGATCGCCAACGTGCCGGACGTGCAGGACCGCATGGCGGCTGAAGCGGCACAGGTCTTCAACGGCGAGACGGCCGCCGCATTCTCTGACCTGCGCAGACTGGCGTTCACGCGCGACGTCTTTCGCGAGACGCTGCGGCTTTACCCGCCCGTTCCGATGATGATCCGCGAGGCGACCTGCCCGGAGCAGATGCGTGACAAGGACGTCGCCCCGGGCTCACCCATCATCGTCTCGTCCTGGCATATGGGACGGCACGAGCGGGTCTGGGACCGCCCGCACGAGTTTGACCCGGACAGGTGGCAGACGGCAGCGGGCAAGAAATGCGGCCGGGAGGCGTGGATTCCCTTCTCCACCGGTCCGCGCGTCTGCACCGGTGCCGGATTTGCCATGCAGGAGGGCGTGTTGCTTCTGGGCCTGCTCGCCGCGCGGTTCCGGTTCACGCCGGTCGAGGGGCGCGTGCCAGAGCCGATGGCCCACCTGACCGTGCGCAGCCGCAACGGCATCTGGCTTAAGATCGAGAAACGCTGACCCTAGAGCAGCGGCCCCAGCTCCAGCTTGCTGCCATCGGTGAAGCGTCCAAACCGGAACCGTGTCATGTCAAAGCCGGGATCCTCGCCACTCGCCATGCGGGCGACGATCTCGCCGAAACCCGGTCCGATGCCGAAGCCGTGTCCGCTCATCCCCGTCGCCATGATCAGACCGTCAAGCGTCGGCACCCGGTCAACGATTGGCACAACGTCGGGCATGGCGTCGATCATCCCGGCCCAGGCACTGGACAGTTTCAACGGCCCAAGCTTGGGAAACCGCGCGGCAAACCGGCGCTTGATCTTCGCAAGCTCGCTTTCCTTCGGCTTCGGCTCCAGAACGGGCTGACGTTCGAACGGGCTGACCTCGTCCGCAGCCCAGTCGCGCGGCGTGTACCAGGCATCGGGATAGCCAATGGGCGCAGCCGGATGCGGCCTGACCTCGTTCCAGGCCGCCGACAGATGCGGGATATACTTGCGAAAGTGCCTGAACGCATCCGGCCCGGCATAGACCGACAGCGTGCCGTTCGCGGCCACCGAATAGGCCCCGTCCTGCCGCCGCCTGAGCGCGATCTCTTCATCCGACGTGCAGCCCGACAGAAATTCCGGCATCTCGGCTGTCCGGGCGACGGTCGAGCGGACAGCCAGTTGCGGGATCTGGACGCCGTGCTTGCGGGCAAACAGCGACGACCATGCGCCGGCTGCCAGAACCACCTGATCGCAGCCAACGGTGCCGTCCTGGGTGACCACGCCTTTGATCGATCCGGCTTCGATGTCCAGCGCCCGAGCGGCGCAGGCCTCGCGGATCAAGACGCCCTCCCGCTGCGCCAGATGCGCCACCGCCGGAACGGCCTGCCATGGCTCGCCGCAGGCATCCGAGGCGGTGTGCATCGCACTGGACCAGCGGGCGTCGCTGGCATCGCCGTAGAGCGCGGCGATCTCGGCCTTAGACAAGAGCCGCGTGTCGAGACCGGCATCCTCGGCGAGTTCCAGAAAGCCCCAGTCCTTTTTCCCGCTTCCATCCGTTTCGGCCAGATAGGTCGTCCCGCAGGTGCGGATACCGCAGGCACCGTTTGTCTCGCGATTGACCTCGTGCCAGAGGTTCAACGCCCGGGTCATGATCGGCAGTTCGGCGTGGTCCCGCCCCTGCTGGCGTATCCAGCCCCAATTGCGCGAGGACTGCTCGCCCGCCACGCGGCCCTTTTCGCAGACCAGAACATTCATCCCCCGCCGCGCCATGTAGAGCGCCGAGAAGATGCCGACGACGCCGCCACCGATGATGACCACGTCCACCCGGTCCGGCAGCGGGTCCTGGAAGGCGATCGGCGTGTTGATCGTCGGCCGTTCCACACTCATTCCGCTGCCTCCAGACAGTACCGCGCCACATCGGCGTGGGTGGCGAACCAGACGGGGCCTGCAGCCTTGATTTGCCGGACCAGTGCCTCCAGCACCCAGATACGCGACCGGTGCCCGATGAAATGCGGGTGCATCGTCAAAAGGAACAAACCGCCCTCGGCCACGGCCCCGTCGAACTCGCGCTGCCAGATCTCTCCGACATCGGACGGCACATGGCTGGGGACCAGCCCGCGCGAGAAGTCGGCGTACCAGTAGGGGGCGTCGTCGCGGATCCATTCGACCGGCAATTCCACCACGCCGGTCGGTGCCCCATCCTCCAGCAATTCGTAAGGGTCGTCATCGGCCATCAGCGAGGAATCATAGAGCAGCCCCATTTCCCGCGTGATCGACAGGGTGGCCTCGGAAAAATCCCATGCCGGGGTGCGGATGCCGACGGGGCGCACACCGGTGATTTCCTCCAGCTTGTCCGCCGCGCGCAGTTGCAGGTCGCGCTCTGTCTCGGCTGGCAGTGTTGCATTGTATTCGTGGATCCAGGAATGAATGCCGATCTCGTGCCCCTCGGCGATCACGCGGCGCTGCTCGTCCGGGTAGAGCAGCGCGGTCACGGCGGGCACGAAGAACGTCGCCGGGATCTCTTCGCGCGCCAGCAGGGCCAGAATGCGCGGCATGGCGGCCCGCGATCCATACTGCCCCTGGCTCAGCTTTCCGGGAGAGCGATTGCCGGTGCGCAGGGTCAGCGTCTCGTGATCTGAATCGAAGGACAGCGCGACAGCGCATTTTGCCCCGCCTGGCCATTGGCCGGGCTTCAGTGACCGGCCCGCCCGCACCTTTTCGACGATCGGGCGCCACGTGCTTTCCGGCCAGGTCCAGGGCGTCTCGGTCATGCAGGGCTCCAGCGAAGGGGCAGAGGGGTCAGATCCGGGTTGCCAAACGTCCGCCCGGTCCGCCAACTGTGTCGCAGGAGACACCCCGGCTGCAAGTGGGGACTGGCAGTCAGGAGCAGAGAAGGGGGACGACATGACCGCAGATCCGATCGAAGCCTTTGCGGCCCATGTGGCAGGCACAAGACTGTCAGACATGCCGTCAGAGGCGGTCGCGGCGGGCAAGGTCTTCATTCTGGACACGCTTGGCGTCGGGATCGGTGGCTCGAACGGCCCGATGGCACGCGAACTGGTCTCGGCGGTCCAGGCCAACGGGGCTGGCACGGATGCCCGCGTCTGGGCGACCGGCGAGCGTCTGCCCTCCGCGGCCGCGGCGCAGGTCAATGCCTATCAGACCCACTGTCAGGAATTCGACTGCGTGCACGAGGCGGCGGTGGCCCATGTCATGACCATCGTTCTGCCCGCGGCGCTGGCGCTGGCGGAACGGGAGGGCGGCGTGAGCGGCGCTGATCTGCTTGAGGCGGTCATTCTGGGCGTCGATGTTGCAGCATCTCTCGGAGTCGGTGCAGCGTCCGGCCTGCGGTTCTTCCGTCCCGCGACGGTCGGTGCCTTCGGCGGGGTCGCCGCCATGGGCAAACTGCGCGGCATGGATCAGGAGGCGCTGATCCAGAGCTTAAGCCTGGCCTATGGCCAACTCTGCGGCACCATGCAGGCCCATACCGAAGGCTCGCTGCTGCTGGCGATGCAGATGGGCTTCAATGCGCGTAACGCCGTCACGGCCTCGGATTTCGCGGCCGCGGGTTTCACGGGTCCCCGGCAGATCCTGATGGGCGATTTCGGCTATTATCGCCTGATCGAGGATGGCGGCACCCCGGCCGAGATCGCCGAGACGCTGGGCCGCGACTGGCGCATCACCGAACTCGCGCACAAACCCTTCCCCTCCGGCCGGGCAACGCACGGCATTCTGGACGGTTGCCTCGCCCTGCAACGCGCACACGGGTTCGCCGCATCCGATGCGCAGGCCATCGATCTGGATGTCCCGCCGCTGATCCAGCATCTGGTGGGGCGTCCGCCGAGGGCCGAGATGGCGATCAACTACGCCCGGCTATGCGCCCGCTACGTCACCGCCGCCGCGCTCACGGGGCAGGGCGTCCGGTTCGAGGATTTCACCGACGCCGCCTATGCCCGCACCGACGTGCAGGATTTGGCGGGCCGCATCGCATTGAGTGTTCGCGAGGACGACCCAAATGCCCTGGCCCCGATCGGCATCAGGATCACCCTGAAAGACGGCACCCCGCTGGAGACGACCGTGACGGATGTCTACGGTGCCCCGGACAATCCCATGACCCGGGACGCGCAGATCGAGAAGCTGCACATGAATGCAGACTCGGCGCGGGCGGACTTTTCTGAATCCGCGGTGCAGAATCTGGTCGCAGCGGTCGATGATCTCGAGGGACTGTCTGATGTCACCGCGCTGGTTGATCTGACCATCGGGACCTGAACTGGCTGAGCCTTTCGGACTGACTTGCTAGAGGCCCAACGCCATTCCGTCCCCGGACGGGTCCGCCCCGCCATCCAGACCGTCTTCGGTAATCCTGATCGTCTGGACCGTTGGCATCATATAGCTGTGCCCGTACCGCTTGGTCGGATAACCGCGAGCGTGAAGCTCGGCCTCCACCCGGCGCGGGATGCGGTTGGTCAGTTCGATCACTGACGATGTCGCTGTGAACCGCGGCGCGTGCACCGCCTGCTGGGCATCCATGCCGAAATCCACGACGTTCAGGATCGCCTGGAGGTTCCCCATGGTGATCGTCGTCCCGCCCGGCGAGCCGACCAGCAGGAAGGGTTTGTCCCCCTTGAACACGATGGTCGGCGACATCGCCGAGAACCGGGCCTTGCCCGGGGCCAGCGAGCCCGGATTGCCGGGCCGGGGATCAAAAACCATCATGCAGTTGTTGTACATGAAGCCCAGCCCGTCTGTGACAACGCCGCCGGAGGAACCCAGCGAGTGGGTCATCGACACGCAGTTCCCTGCCGCGTCGGCGACGCAGATATGCGTTGTCTCTTTCGGATCAGCGCCTGAGTTCAGACGCGCAACCTCGGTCTTTTCCCCGCGCCTGATGCGGTCGGCCATGCGCGCGGCATAGTCCTTGGACAGCAGTTCCTCGAACGGGATGTCGAAGAACGCCGGATCGCCCATGCGGGTGTCCTTGTCGACTGTGGCGATCTTCATCGCCTCGGACACCGTCGCGACATATTCGGGCGTGTTGTGGCCGATGGCGCCCAGGTCGAAATGCTCCAGAATGTTCAGCATCAGGGCAATGACCAGCCCGCCGCCCGGCGGCTGGTTGGTGGCCACCCGGTGCCCGCGATAGGTGGTCCACAGCGGCTCTGTCTCGACCGTCCGGCAGGCGGCGAGATCCTCCATGGTGATCAGCCCGCCATTGGCGGCCAAGTCATCGGCAATGGTCCGGGCGATCTGGCCGGTGTAGAAATCCTCCGCCCCGTGTTCTGCGATCCGGCGGTAGGTTGCGCCCATGTCGGGGTTGCAGAGGATCTCGCCGACGCCGTAGAGGCTGCCATCCGATTTGGTGTAGATCTTCGCCGTCGCGGGATCTTCCGTCATGCCGCGCAGCCGGGCGATCCGGCCGGCAACGGCGGGATATGTCCAGAAGCCGTGCACATGCGGGCGCACCGGGAAGCCGTCCTCGCAATACCCGATCGCCGGTTGCAGCAGGTCGGCCAGGGGCCGCGAGCCCCAGCGCGCCGTGATCTGATCAAACGCCCGCAGGGTCAGCGGCGTGGTCATGCACTGATAGCCGATCTCGTTGACCTGACCCTTCAGGCGAAAGCCGAACCCGTCGTCGCATTCCCCCAGGATCAGGCGTTCCCACATGTCCTCTCGCGTCGCCAGCGGGGCGCGCCCATGAAAGTCGATCAGGCAGTGGGTTCCGTCCGCCAGGTGCAGGTGGCAGGACCCGAAGCCCGCGATCCCGCACATCTGCGGGTCGACGGCGGTCTGCACCAGCGCCGCGCCGATGGCAGCATCTACAACATTTCCTCCCGCCTCCAGGATATCGACCCCGGTCTCCGCCGCTTCTGGCTGCGGTGCGGAGACCATGGCATTGGGCGCGTGAGCATAGAACATCGGGACCTCGCTTTCCCGGCCATCCTGCCCCGGGACGCCGCGTGCGTAAATCGGCAGTCTGATCGGTTGGGGCTGGTCCACCCGGTGAAGCCGTGGCTAGATCGCAAAAAAGGGGGACCTGATGATCGAAATCAACGGCATGGCCCATGTCATCCTGACAGTCTCGGACTGGGAGGCGGCGCGGCAGTTCTACGGCGAGCTTCTGCCCTTTCTGGGTCTGAAGAAGGTCTATGACGGCAACAACTTTCTCTACCACGTCGGGGGGCGGACGGCGATCGGGGTGCAGCGCTGCGCCGAGTGCTATGAAGGGCAGCGCTTTGTCCAGAACCGGATCGGCCTGCACCACATCTGCTTTCGCGCACGCAGCGCCGGGGACGTGGATGCCGCCGCCGCGAAGGTCCGCGACATGGGCGGGTTCATCGACCGCGGCCCGATGTTCGGCGACTTTGCCCCCGGCTACTACTATTTCGTCTTCGAAGACCCCGACGGCATCCGGCTGGAGGTCAATTTCGTGCCGGGCGCGGGTCTTCTGGTGCAGGACCCGCCGCTCCCGCCCTCGGACGATCCGAACTGGGATCTGGACCCGCCAAAGCGCGACGCGTCGTGAGGCTTGGGCGTCGCTTCCTTTGCCCCCGCCCCTGACGCCGTAGCTATAAGGGCGGGGAGCGGAGGCCAACATGCAGGCAGACTATGTGATCATCGGCTCGGGCTCGGCCGGGTCCGTGATGGCGGCGCGGCTTTCCGAGGCCGGGCAGTCGGTGATCGTGCTTGAATATGGCGGTACGGATGCGGGACCTCTGATCCAGATGCCGGGCGCGCTGAGCTTTCCGATGAACATGTCGCTCTATGACTGGGGGTTTCAGTCCGAACCCGAAGCCAACCTGGGCGGGCGCAGGCTGGCCTGCCCGCGGGGCAAGGTGATCGGCGGGTCATCCTCGATCAACGGCATGGTCTACGTGCGCGGGCATGCGCGCGATTACGACCATTGGGCCGAAAGCGGGGCAGAGGGCTGGGCCTGGGCCGACGTGGCCCCCTATTTCGACCGGATGGAGACCTGGCACGATTGCGGCCATGGCGGCGATCCGGACTGGCGGGGCACCGATGGTCCCCTGCATGTCGGGCGCGGCACGCGCGAGATCCCGCTGCATCAGGCCTTTGTCGAGGCGGGTCGGCAGGCCGGGTTCGAGCTGACCGATGACTATAACGGTGAAAAGCAGGAAGGCTTTGGCCCGATGGAGCAGACGGTCTGGAAGGGCCGTCGCTGGTCGACGGCGAATGCCTACCTGAAGCCCGCGCTGAAGCGGTCGAACCTGACCCTGCACCGTTGCATCGCGCGGCGCATTGTCATCGAGGAGGGACGGGCCACAGGCGTTGAGATCAGGCGCGGGGCGCAGCTCTCCACCATACGGGCGGAGAAAGAGGTGATCGTCGCGGCCTCCTCCATCAACTCGCCGAAGCTTCTGATGCTGTCCGGCATCGGTCCGGCGGCGCATTTGGCCGAGCACGGGATAGCAGCGGTCGCGGACCGGCCCGGGGTGGGGCAGAACCTGCAGGACCATCTCGAGCTTTACATCCAGCAGGCCTGCATCCAGCCGATCACGCTGTTCAAATACTGGAGCCTTCCGGGAAAGGCATGGGTCGGGGCAAAGTGGCTGTTCACCAAGACCGGCCCCGGCGCATCGAACCAGTTTGAAAGCGCGGCCTTCCTGCGCTCGCGGCCCGGGGTCGAGTATCCCGACATCCAGTATCACTTCCTGCCGATCGCCGTCCGTTATGACGGGCAGGCCGCGGCAGAGGGGCACGGTTTCCAGGCCCATGTCGGGCCGATGCGCTCCCCCTCGCGCGGGGCGGTCTCCCTCCGCTCCTCAGACCCGTCGGATGATCCGAAGATCGTCTTCAATTACATGAGCCACGATCAGGACTGGGTGGATTTTCGCCACTGCATCCGCCTGACGCGGGAGATTTTCGCCCAGCCCGCTTTCGCGCCCTATCGCGGAAAAGAGATTCAGCCGGGCGTCGATGTCCAGTCAGACGACGACCTGGACGCCTTCATCCGCGAGCACGCAGAAAGCGCCTATCACCCCTGCGGAACCTGCAGGATGGGCGCGGCGGATGACCCGATGACGGTGGTGGATCCGGACTGCCGGGTGATCGGGGTGGAGGGGCTGCGCGTCGCCGACAGCTCGATCTTCCCGCAAATCACCAACGGCAACCTCAACGGGCCAAGCATCATGACCGGAGAGAAAGCGTCGGATCACATTCTTGGGTTGCGTCTGCCCCGGTCGAACCGGCAGCCGTGGATCAACCCGCGCTGGCAGACCAGCGACCGCTAGGGCCTTCGACTGTTTTCCTGCGATCGCCGCCTATGCCGCCGCGCAGGCGTGGCAAAGACCCTCAGCCTCGACGATTGCGCTTTCCATCTGGAAGCCCAGACGGCTCGCCTCGCCGATCAGCGCGCTGTCGTCCAGATGAATGTCAGTCTCCGCCACCTTGCGGCAACTGCGGCAGATCATGAACGCAGCGTGATGGCCTTCACCGGGATGCAGGCAGGCCACGAAAGCGTTCAGCCGTTCGATCTTGTGGGCAAAGCCGTTGGCCACCAGAAAATCCAGCGCCCGGTAGGCCACCGGCGGGTGCGCGGCCTGACCGCCTTTGGCCAGATGCTCCAAAACGTCGTAGGCCCCGAGGGCCTTGTGTTCTTGCAGCAGAATCTCCAGCACCTGGCGGCGGATCTTGGTAAGCCGCAGACCCTGCGCCTTGCACGCCGTCTCGACAGCGTCAGAGACGCGGCTGATGCAGCTGTCGTGGTCGTGCTGCACGAAAGGCTGGTCCAAATGTTGATTATGGGTCGGCATCAGATCACCTGCGCAGATGCGTTGAGCAGCGACACAATATTGTGGAACAGCGTTTGGTGCAAACACGTCTGTATCTGGCGGTTCAGCGGGGCGGCGGCGGCTCTGACGGAAAATGCGTCAGGCGAAGATGAAGTCGTCGGCTGATAGTACTGCCGGATCAAGCGCCGCGCCTTCTGCGTAGCGCAGGATCAGCTCTGCATCGCCTGCCCCATCCCGGATGTCGATCCAGCTGGTGGTGCCGGTCTTGCGGACGAGGGCGGTTATCTCGAGATCCTCGAATGCATCGGCGTCCCAGGCCGACAGACCGATACGGTCGATCCCGGGCGCAAACTCGCGCAGCAGATCGCGGTGGCCGTCCTGTGCAAATACAAAAATCTCGGCCGCATCCGTCCCCCGCAGATCGTCACGCGCCGCGCTGTCCGTGATCCGGGGCACGGGCGGCGGCGGAGCACCGGACCCGAAGAGAAACGAGCTTTCGCCCAGCAGCGACGCATCCGGCCCCGGGCCGTCAAAGCGCACGATCAGTTCCGCGTCGCCCGCCGCGTCCGCGATCTGGACCCAGCTCGTCGTGCCGTTCTTGCGGACAAGGTTAGTGATCTGAAGGTCGTCTACGCTGGCGGCCCCCAGCGCGCGCGCATCGATCGTGTCGATGCCGATCTGGAAATCCCGAAGCACGTCGCGGTGGCCATCGTCCAGCAGCAGGAAAATCTCGGGCAGGTCAGTGCCCCGCCAGGTGTCCAAGCCTGTTTCGTCCGCGATCACCAGTCCGTCCGGTTCGGCCACGGTAAAGTCGGAGGCGCTGAGCGCAGCCGCCGAAAGGCCCGTGAGATGCAGGGCGTCCGCAGTGCCCCAGGAAACCACGGCCCCCGATTGGCCAGACAGGGCGGTGTTCGTGAAGTCGAGATCGCGGAAATCGAGATCGCGGAAGTGGACGTTGATATGGCGCAGGTCGATCAGGTCGAGGCCGGGGGTGAAATCCGTGATCCGGTCGATGCCCGAGCCTTTGGCATGGATCGCAAACAGATCCGCGCCAAGACCGCCTGTCAGGACATCGTTGCCCGCGCCACCGATCAGGATGTCTGCCCCGGCACCGCCATCCAGATGATCGGCGCCTGTCCCGCCATGCAAAACATCGCTGCCGCCATCGCCGTGCAGATCATCATCGCCCGCGCCGCCATAGAGCACGTCTTCGCCTGAACCCGGGCTGCTGCCGTGGGCCGCGAACCGGATGACATCGCGGATCTGACCGGATGACGACCCGGTTTCCTCGGTCACCGTGCCGTCTGTTGCGCGGGAAAAGATATAACTTTCCCGATGGCCAAGACCGCGGATAGCCGCAGCGCCGAGGTCTTCGAGCGCCGTGAAAAAATCCCTCGGCCAGGCATGTGCGCCGTCATTGGGATGACCGAGGCCCGCATCGTCGCCGACCGCGATGACCACGTCCATCCGGTCGGGATCGACAGCGTGCAGCGCCTCGATCAGGCGGTCCCGTGCGGGCAGGTGAACGGGGGTCGCAGCCCAGGTGTCGAAGGTCTCGATCCGCAGGATCTGGCCGGTGGCAGCATCGCGCGCGACCAGCGTGATGCCGCGTCCCGCGCCGCCCGCTCCGCCAAGATGGAAGACCGCCGCGCCGTCGATCGTCAGACTGACGCCGCCGCGTGGCCCGCCTTCCGAGGTGACGGACCAGAAGCTTTCGGCAGGTGCGTTGTCGCCCCAGAGATGATCGTCACCATCGCCGCCGAAAAGCGTATCGCACCCGGCCCGGCCCGCAGCCAGATCATCCCCGGCGAGCAGCTGAAGGACGTCGTCGCCGTCAGCGCCGAACAGCCGGTCATCTGCGGTCGTCCCGCCAATCGTTTCGGGCAGCGCCTGTCCCGCCATCGTTCATCCATGTCCGGTTGCCGCACGCCTGTGCTTTGCCGAGGACTTACAACCGGTTAACCCTAACGGTCGGTTAACCGTGGCGGGCGTCGGCGGCTGCGGGACTTTCCCCGGCGCGTCCGCGCGAGATCCCAGTAATTGCTGTCCCGGCCTTGCCAGCCATCACATCCCTGACATCTCAGACGTTGACCGCCGCGTGGCAGTGACCCACGCTGAGCGGCAAAACACCAGACAGGGAGACCGCCATGAAAGTCTATTTCGCCCCGAACACCCGCGCCGTCCGGACGGTCTGGCTGCTGGAGGAGCTGGGCCTGGATTACAAGCTTGAAACCTTCAAACTGGGCGACAAGGCGATGCGCGCGCCGGAATATCTGGCCGTCAACCCGAATGGCCGCGTGCCGGTGGTCGATGACGGCGATGTGCGGATTTCGGAAAGCACCGCGATCGCCCAGTATCTGGTCGCCAAGTACGGCAATGGCCGTCTGGTGCCCGCTGTAGAGAGCCCGGATTTCGCCGTCTACCTGCAATGGCTCCATTATGGCGAGGGCATGATCATGGGGCCGATGGGCAATTATGTGGTCGAGACGATCCTGCTGCCGCCAGACCGGCGCAGCGAGGAGCACGCCGCCCGCGCGCTGAAGCTGATGGGGCGTCTTCTTGGCGCGGTCGATCTGCACCTGGCGGATCGGGACTATCTGGCCGGCGATTTCAGCGCCGCCGACACGATCACCGGCCATGCCTGTCTGATGACCGAACGGTTCAAGGTGCCGATGGACGCGATGCCGAACCTGCAGGCCTATCTGGGACGGCTGAAGGACCGGCCAGCGCTGCAGAAAGCCTTCTCGCTCTGATGCGCGACGTGGACACCGGGACCGGGCAGCTGCTGTGCCGGGTCGAGGATCATGTGGCCACGGTCACCTTCAACCGGCCGGAAAAGCGCAACGCGCTGGGTGATATCGTGACCCCGGCCCTCAGACAGGTCCTGCTGGATCTGGAGGCTGACACGGATGTTCGGGTGATCGTGCTGACCGGGGCGGGCGGCGCGTTCTGCTCCGGCGGCGATGTGTCCGGCATGGCTGGCCCTGGGCCTGATGCGGTATCCGAACCGACCCCGGACGACAAGATCCGCGCCTTGCAGCACAAGCAGGCGACCCTGACGCTGAGGCTTCATGAGCTTTCGAAACCGACCATCGCTGCCTTGCCCGGTGCCGCGGCAGGGGCGGGCATGTCGATCGCGCTGGCCTGCGATCTGAGGCTCGGCGCAGAGAGCGCCTTCATGGTCACCGGATTTGCCCGTGTCGGACTGTCCGGCGACTACGGATGCAGCTGGTTTCTGACCCAGTTGGTCGGCCCGGCAAAGGCCAAGGAGCTGTTTTTCACCGGCCGCCGGATCACGTCGGGCGAGGCGCTCACCCTCGGCCTTTTGAACGAGGTGGTGCCGGACGCGGACCTGCCCACCCGCTCAGCAGCGCTGGCCCGAGACATTGCCCATGGCCCGCCGATGGCGCTGCGCTTCATGAAGCAGAACATCAACCGTGCGGCGGTCGCTGACCTGAAGACCTGCCTGGACTGGGAGGCAGACCGGCTGGTCCGGGTCGCGGCGACCGAGGACCACAAGGAAGCGGTTGCCGCTTTCATGGAGAAACGCGCGCCGGTCTTCAGGGGGCGCTGATGCCAGGGCAGACAGCGATCCCGGCGCACGAAGACATGCGAGCCGCATGATGCCGGGGCCGCTGGACGGCGTGCGGGTGATCGACCTGACCACGGTCGTCTCTGGCCCCTACTGCACGATGATCCTGGGCGATCAGGGCGCGGACGTGATCAAGATCGAGCGCCCGGACGGCGGCGATCAGACGCGCCGCGCCGGGCGGACCTCCGGCGGGGTAACCGCGTCCTTCGTGAACAACAACCGCAACAAACGGTCTGTCGCGGTTGATCTCAAGGCGCCGGAGGGGGCGGAGATTGCCCGCCGCCTTGCCGCGAGCGCCGATGTCGTGGCGCATAACTTCCGGCCCGGCGTGATGGAGCGGCTGGGGCTGGGCGCGGCGGATCTGACCGCCGCCAATCCGCGCCTGATCTTTCTGGAGATTACGGGCTTCGGCGATACCGGGCCACTGGCACACAAACCGGCCTATGATCCGATCCTGCAGGCGGTCAGCGGCATGGCCACGATCCAGGCGGCGTCCGACACCCAGCGCCCGCGCATGGTCCGTGCATTGCTGCCGGACAAGCTTGCCGCCCTGAATGGCGCGCAGGCCATAGCGGCGGCGCTTTATGCCCGCGAGCGGACGGGCCGGGGGCAGGTGATCAAGCTGTCGATGTTCGATGCGATGTTCAGTTTTCTCTGGACCGGCGAGATGGGCGGGCACACGTTCCTTGAGAATGAGGCGGAGGGACCGGAGGGGATGAGCCCGTTCGATCTGATCTACGAGACGCAGGACGGGTATATCTGCGTCGCGACCGTTGCCTCTCATCAGTTCTTTTCCTTTGCCAAAGCCGTCGGGCGCGAGGACTGGATCACCGATCCGCGCTATGCGACCTCTGCCGCGCGGGAGGAAAACCGGACCGAGCGCCTGTCCGACATGCAGGCCGCGCTTCTGACGAACACGACCGCCCATTGGGCCGGGGTGCTGGACGGGGCCGATGTGCCGTGCATTCCGGTGCTGACCCGGCGGGAGGCCGTGCATCACCCCCACGTGGCCGCCGCGGGCGCGGTGGAGATCTATGAACATCCAGAAGCCGGGCCGGTGCGGCAGGCACGGCCCGCCGCGCAGTTTTCTGAAACACCGGCGGGCATCCGGCGTCCTGCACCGCGTCTTGGCGAGCATACGGACGAGGTGTTGGGCGAGGCCGGTTATTCTGTCGACGAGATCGCCGGGCTGCGAGCGACCGGCGTTTTGCCTGACTGAACGGCAGGACAAAAAGGCAGGGCAATTCGTGCGCTCACGCTGATCGTGCCGCTTCCGCCCGCCATTCTCGGTTATCGGTATATCGTCTCGTTCGGGAGCCAGATTGTGCCGTGCGGCCGGATCTGACTGAAGGGGTCCTCCACATAGGAGGACTAATGCGACACGTGCCGCGGTAGTCCCTTCGGACCCTGAGGTCCCCGGTCCCGAAGCAGGTCGCTACACCGCCCCGGAGAACCGGATGTTCGAACTCGGGCCCACTGTGCCTTTCAGCGGGAGCCCGGCATGCGCGGCGGTGTATCGGAGAAAACGAACCGAATATCAAGGCGTTGCGCGTTTTGAGGAAGCAGCGCGCGGTCGGCGACGGTCCGGTTCAGATCCCTTTGGCGTCCGCGCGCGGCGTGGCTTTCGAGGCAACCCCGGTCATGTCCTCGAGCGCGGCGGCCTGAAACGCAGGCATCGAATGGGTGCGTGCGGCCAGCGCCTCCAGCGCCGGGTAGCGGCCGTCTTCGATCAGCGTCGGGAAGTTGATGCGGTACATGGTGACGAGCACCCCGGCGGTGATATCGGCCTGCGTCAGACGCTCGCCCGCTGCGAAGGGCGTGCCCAGCATCCGATCCAGCGCGCCGAGCGCATCTGTCAGCTGGCCGGTCCATCGCTCGACAAAGGGCTCGTAGCGGGTTTCGGGTGGCCGAAGATGCACCTCGTAGCGCAGCTCTCGCCCCTTATCGATCAGGGCCTGCGCGACGGCGGTGATCCGGCGGCAGCGATCCCGCAAAGGGCCGGGCGGCGGGGTCAGGGACTGGTCCGGCCCGACCCGGCAGTCGAGATAGTCCAGAATAGCCGCGCTTTCGATGATCACGTCGCCTGTCTCGATCACCAGCGCCGGGACCTTCGAGATCGGGTTGGCCGCCCGCACTTCGTCAAACGCGTCCCAGGCGTTGACGTGGGCCTGATCGAATTCGATCCCGTAGACGTGCATCGTGATCGCGCAACGCCGGGCGTAGGGGGACCGGTTCCAGCCGACCAGAAGGGGTTTGTCGCGGTGCATGGGCTCCCTCGCCATTTGCCGCCATCATGGCGCGGCGCGGCGACGCTGCCAAGGTCCGCTTGATCGGCGCACGGCCCAGGGCTAGCGTCGCGGCAACCAAGAACGGGAGGGATCAGCATGAGCGATACCGCGCGGCCGGACTACCGGGCATTCTATGACAGTTTCGACGCAGCGGCGTTCGACCGGATGTTCGCGGGATCGTTCGAAGACGGGATCAACGCCTGCGTCGAATGCTGCGACCGTTTTGCCGAGACCGGGCGGGCCGCAGTGAACTGGGAGCTGGCCGACGGAACGGCCGGCACGCTTGCCTTCGCCGAACTGCAGGGTCAGGCCGCAAGGTTCGCCAACCTGCTGGCAGCGCAGGGCGTCGGTCCGGGGGACCGCGTGTCCGGCCTGCTGCCGCGCATACCCGAGCTGTTCGCCGTGATCATGGGGACGATGCGCCTGGGCGCGGTCTACCAGCCGCTGTTCACGGCGTTCGGGCCAAAGGCGATTGAGCACCGCCTGCAGGTGGCAGAGTCGAAGCTGGTCGTCACGGACACCGCCAACCGCCCAAAGCTGGATGACGTTGACGCGGCCCCCGTGATTGTGACGATCGGGGCACCGTCCGGGGGCGATATCGACTTTCGCGCCGCCATGGCCGAGCAGTCCGACACCTTTGCGCCGGTGATGCGCAAGGGGTCCGATCCGTTCCTGCTGATGTCGACCTCTGGCACCACCGGTGCGCCGAAGGGCCTTTATGTCCCGTTATCGGCTTTGTCCTGTTTCGGCGTTTACATGAAGTACGGGATCGGGCTGGTGCCGGAGGACCGGTACTGGAACATCGCCGATCCCGGCTGGGCCTATGGATTATACTACGTGATCTTCGGGCCGCTGCTGCTGGGGTGCGCGACAACTCTTGTCGATGGCCCGTTCTCGGTCGATCGCACGGTCGAAGTGATCCGCCGCCACGACATTACCAACCTGGCGGGCGCGCCGACCGCGTATCGCATGATGATCGCCGATGGCGAAAAGGTCACGCAGGCGATCCGCGCGCAGTTGCGGGTGGCATCGTCCGCCGGGGAGCCGCTGAACCCCGAGGTGATGCGCTGGTTCGAGGACAATCTGGAATGCCCGCTGCACGACCATTACGGCCAGACGGAAATGGCGATGGTGCTGATGAACCACCATGGGCTGGCCCATCCCGTCCGCCCGGGCAGCGCGGGAGTGCCGATGCCGGGCTTCGCGCTGGCGGTGCTGGACGAGGATGGCCATGCCGTGCCCGATGGCGAGACGGGGATTCTGGCCATCGACCGCTCCCGCTCGCCACTTTTCGTCTTCGAGGGTTACATGGGCCGCGAGGGCGAGGACTGGACCGGCGATTACTATCTGACCGGCGACTCGGTCGAGCGGAGCGCGGACGGCTATTTCACCTTCGTCGGACGCAGCGACGATGTGATCAGTTCCGCAGGCTACCGGATCGGGCCGTTCGATGTGGAAAGCTGCCTGATCGAGCACGAGGCCGTTCTGGAATCCGGCGTCGTCGGCAAACCGGACCCGGAGCGGGGGCACATCGTCAAAGCCTTTGTCGTGCTGAATGCCGGTTTCGAGGCGTCGGATGCGTTGTCCGAGGAACTGCGCCTGCACGTGCGCAACCGACTGGGTGGCCATGCCTATCCCCGCGAGATCGCCTTTGCCGAGGCGCTGCCGAAGACGCCGAGCGGCAAGATCCA
>JBCCMP010000047.1:0-17713 GCA_039026295.1 Pseudomonadota bacterium
CAATGCGCTGCCGTCAGTACGATGTCCGGGGCGATCAGGGTGCCGGTGCACATGCTGCGCAGGTTGCGGTGCAGAATGTTCACCCGGCCGACCCCGTGCCACTGAGTGGACTCTTCCTTAGACAGCATTGTGTGGCGCGGGACATCGGCCGCCAGAACGGGCGACAGAAGTGCCAGAAGCACAAGTGCCGCCGCCAGAAACGACTGTTTAGGCAAGGCCACCTCCTGTCGATTTCAACGGCAGCGGCAATTTAAGGGTGGCCTTGGTGTTCTGACAGCAGACCGCACATCCGGGATGTAGCGGCTCGCGGCAAGTGTCCGTGGTCAACATTCCGTGGTCAACATGATGAGAGCGGCAATGGCCATGAGCCTGCGTTCACACCAGAAAGCTCCGCCCAGAGGCGTGGCGACCGGCCGGAAACGGGTTGCCACAGCGCATGCGATGCCGTCATCGGGAACAGCGCGCTAGTGGCATGGCAAGACTACCGCCTCCCCTTGTTCTGCCGCCCCAGAAAAACCTGCGAGGTCACTGAAGGGTCGAGAAGAGCGTCGTCGAACGAGATCTGACTGATCTTCCAGCGATCGCCGTCCATGATGAGCGTCCAGGTTATCGAGCTTTTGCCGATCTCTGCACCGTCCTTGGCCAGTCGTGCGCGAACGGATCGGATCAGGACGATCCCGCTGTTTGACCGGGTGACTTTGCCGATCGTTGTGCGGAGGCTGAAGACCCCGATCTCCTGCGAGCGAACCTCCAACGCCTTCAGATGCTCGGTGAATGCCGCTGCGTCTTCGACGACAAAGACCTTGCCATCGCCGACCAGGCTTAGCGGCAGGAAAACTGTCTTGGTCCACCGCGCGTAGTCGATGCGCCCCTCTTGAAGGCAGGCATCTTGTTCGAGAACGACGGATTCTGGCTGCGCTATCAGTTCATTGTCGATCAATGGTCACTCCGCCCCGTAGATACGCGAATCTTATCACACGCCTTTGCCAAGATCGATTGAGCCCGGAATTGCAGTCAATCTCAACGCCTGAGTGAAATTTTTAAATCTTTTTTCACCGCAGATCTTGACGCAAAGCGCTGCCTACTTTACGTTCACGTCAACTTTTGATGCCGTACGCCCGAGGCGCACGGCCTCTGGAACCACCTCCCGACTTGAAACCTGAACTGCGATGTGGCTCGACATTGGAGGAAGCGCCGCCATGGGGAAATCACTGAACATTCTCTGCATAGACGGCGACGCTGCAGAACGGGAAGCCATTCAGGAATACGTCGGTATCCTGAACTGGTCGATTACGTTCGCGCTGAATTGCAAAGATGGCTACCAGCACGCAACGGCAGGAAAATTCGACCTGATCGTCACCGAGCATAAGCTTCCTGACTGCGACGGCATTGAGCTGGTCAGGGAACTTCGCGCCGAGTGCGGACCCAATTCAGCAACCCCGGTTCTTCTGAGTACCGGTTCACTATGCGAACGCGTCGTGTCAGTGGCGCGCGACGCTTCGATCGATGCAACGGTCCTGAAACCGATGCTGTTCACGACATTCAAAGGCGAGGTGCAAAAGCTGGTTGGGAGATGCCAAATTCAGCTTTGACCACAAGTTGTGTTGTCGCTGCTGGTCACAGTGAAGCGAGGCCAGCCATCCTCGATTTTCAGATTCGAAGATCGATTCCTGTCGCCGCCAAAGGCGGCTTACCGTCCGAAAATGACCAGACCCAGGTCGTCAGAATTCGTATCGCTGCAGAAGGTTCGCGACTTACGCCGACCCTGGCAAAAGCGCTACTGGAACCTTTGAGACTGGCGTCATGTGAACGTCAGACCGTTGGAGCAATTTTGCGGGCCACAGGCGGTTCGAGTCCGCGCCTTGCAGATCTCTCTCACCCGCAATGCAGGCCGCATAAAGAATTGGTCAGAAACTGAAGCGCAGCGCAATCTGACCGGTCCCGCCTTCGATCTGGTCCGTGCCAAGGGTGGTCGCCCGAAGCTCGATCCCCGCATTGGCGCGAAGGATCAGGCCCTGCACGTAAGGCCGGCCGGACGACTCGTCGATCGTCAGGCCGAAGGTCCGGTTGAGGGGGATGATCGACAGCCCGTCACTGCGAACAGAAGAACCGGCGGCGGCGCTGCCCGAGCTGCGGAAGCCGAAATCAGCGGTCTCGATAATGTCGTCATTCGGCAGATTCATTTCTGGATAGAGCGCCGCCGCCAGGAACCCTGCGCGGCTTGGCATGTCCAGAAGGGCCTGCATTGCTGCCCGTGTATCGGTCCGTGCATCGGGCAGGGAGTCAATGAGGGCGCTGCCGGTCCGAACTGAAGCAGTAAGATCAATCACCCGCGCATCGATCTGTGCGCCTTCGTGCGTATCCGCCCATGCAGAACCGGTATGCATAGCCAACATCAGCGCGACGCAGCGGCCGCAGTTCCACAAAAAACGCATGTCTCGTACCCCTGAATCAGCGTGAATTCAGAGTGACCGAATGTGGTTAGCGTTGACTGAAGATCAGGGCGTCTGGCCCAGCGAAATGCTCAATCCGGGTTCGCGGACAAGTCGTGCACCCAGCATTTCAGCAATTGCGGCACGGATGTCCCGGTGCCCCGCCTCTTGATGCGCGGCGATCATCTCGCGAACCTGGGACAGGTCCGCCTCGATCAGGGCCTGTTTGACAGGGCCGATCGCCGCCGCCCGCATCGACAGGTCGCGAAAGCCCAGCGCAGCCAGCGCAATCGCCTCCAGCGGGCGTCCGGCTGCCTCGCCGCAGAAACTCAGGCGCGTGTCCTGCTCGGCGCACCGGGCGATGATCTGTTCAAGGAACCGCAGGAATGACGGCGTCAGCACATCGTAGCGCGGGCGAACCTTCTCGTTCTCGCGATCGGCGGCAAAAAAGAACTGCAGAAGGTCATTGCCACCGACCGAGATAAAGTCCGCCTCGGCAAACATCCGGTCCGATTCCGAGATCAGCGCCGGCACCTCGAACATCATGCCGATCTGAAGCCGGCGGGGCCGCGCATCGCCGAACCCGACGCGGCGCTCGATCTCGCGGTGCACCAGATCGCGGGCGCGGTAGAACTCGTCCGCGGTCGAGATCATCGGGAACATCAGCGACAGCGGCCGCCCCTCGGCTGCGCGTATCAGCGCCTGGATCTGCATCGCCAGAAGGTGGGGGCGATCCAGACCGACGCGGATGGCGCGCCATCCAAGGGCAGGGTTCGCCTCCCGCTCTCGCCGCATGTAGGGCAGGACCTTGTCCGACCCGATGTCGAGCGTTCGGAAGATAACCTCTGCATCGCCTGCCGCGTCCATGACGCGCTTGTAGAGGCCTGCCTGGCTTTCGCGCCGCGGCATCTTCTGGCGGATCATGAACTGCAACTCGGTGCGATAAAGCCCGACCCCCTGAGCGCCCGAATGCTGCAATGAGGGCAGGTCCGCCAGCACACCGGCGTTCATTTTCAGGGCAATCGTTGTTCCATCTCGCGTCGTGGCCGGACGGTCGACCAGACTGCGGAAGACTTCCAGCGCCTGAGCCGCCTGTTCGATCTGGCCCTGGAAATGTTCGAGCACCGCCGGGTCCGGGCGCAGGTGGACGCGCCCGCCGTTCCCGTCAACCACCATCCTGTCGCCCGGATTGGCATCGCGGGTCACCCGGTCTGCCTGCACGACCATCGGCAGGGTCAGCGCCCGCGCCACGATGGCGGCGTGCGAGTTCAGCGAGCCTTCCTCCAGCACGACGCCCTTGATTCGGCCTGCGTGCTCCATCAGCTCGCCCGGCCCAAGCGAGCGCGCGACCAGAATGGCGTCCTCGGGGATCGAGCCATCCTCGCCATGTCCGTTGGCCACGCGCCTCAGCAGGCGGTGCGCCAGGTCGTCCAGATCGTGCAGCCTTTCGCGCAGATAGGGATCGGCAATGCGTTCCATCCGGGCGCGGACGTCGGATTGCACTTTTTCGATCGCGACCTCGGCCGAGAGGCCTGATTCAATCGCTTCGTAGAGCCGTCGAGTCCAGCCCTTGTCGTAGGCGACCATCCGGTAGGCTTCGAAGATGTCCCGCTGCTCGGTTCCGCGCCCGCCGCCGGTTTCCTCGACCATCCGGTCGACATCGCCGCGCAGGGCCTGCAGTGCAGCGTCCAGGCGCTCGCGTTCTGTCGCGGTATCCTCGGCAATCGGGTCAAAGACGACCAGCCGGGGCTCGTGCAGATGTACCACCCCTTCCGCGATCCCCTCGGAGGCCGCCTTGCCACCCACACGCAGCGGCCCCTGACGGCGACCGGGCCCGGCGGCCAGGCCTTCGGACCCGAAGAAGGCACCGGACTCGGTCATCTCCGCGATGATCATCGCGACGACTTCCAGTGCCTCGATGTCGTCATCCTCGTAGATCCGGGCGGTTTCGTTCTGGACGACCAGAACGCCCATCATCTCTCCCAGACGCTGGACCGGCACGCCGACGAAGGACTGATACCGCTCTTCCTTCGTTTCCGGCAGATACCGGAAGCCGGGCGTGTTCTGCGCATCGTCAGTGGCGATCGGTTCTGCCCGCTCGGCAATGCGGCCGACCAGCCCCTGCCCGATCCGCAGGCGTGCCGTGTGCACGGCGTCCGGGCTGAGGCCCTGCGTGGCGCACAGTTCCAGTGTCGCTTCATCGCGTTTCAGATAGATCGAGCAGACCTCGGCAACCATGTTCGAGGCAACCAGGCGGACCACGGTATCAAGGCGTTGCTGTCCGTCCCCCGCGCCGGCCAATGCCGCACGCAGGGCCCGCAACATGGCCCGTGATCCACCTTTGGTGGGGGGCATCCTGCCCTCCTGTTACTCAAACCGCGTCCTGCCCACCCCGCAGGACGCAAAACGGGGCCTTACGCGGCCTCCAGATCGAATGCCTTGTGCAAGCTTTGCACCGCCAGTTCCATGTATCGTCGGTCGATCAGCACGCTGACCTTTATCTCGGATGTTGTGATGACCTTGATATTGATCCCGTCATCGGCAAGAGCTGCAAACATTTTTTGTGCAACCCCGGCATGCGATCGCATGCCGACACCGACAATCGACACTTTCGAGACCTCGTCATCGACGATCATTTCCTGATGTCCGATATCGGCGGCTTCCATTGCCTGCCGGGCCACCGCGATCTGGTCGGTCGCCAGACTGAAGGTCATGTCGGTCATGCCGTCGGCACCGATATTCTGGACAATCATGTCGACATTCACGCCCGCTTCGGCCAGCGGGCCGAAGATCGCGGCTGCAACACCGGGCCGGTCCGGAACCTTTACCAGGGTGACCTTTGCCTCGTCCCGGGAATAGGCGACGCCGCTGACAACATTCTGTTCCACGATCTCATCCTCTCCGCAGACAAGGGTGCCGGGCAGGTCCTCGAACGAGGACAGCACCTGCAGGCGCACCTTGTGGTTCATCGCCAGTTCCACCGACCGGGTCTGCAGGACCTTGGCCCCCAGCGAGGCAAGCTCGAGCATCTCTTCGTAGGAGATCCTGTCCAGCTTCCGGGCCTTGCGCTCGATCCTTGGATCGGTGGTGTAGACCCCGTCGACATCGGTGTAGATATCGCAGCGTTCCGCGCCCAGTGCTGCTGCGAAAGCTACAGCCGTGGTGTCCGACCCGCCACGCCCCAGCGTCGTGACACGACCATCGGGACCGATGCCCTGAAACCCTGCGATGACGGCGTGGCGCCCCTCGGCGAATTTCTCGTCCAGGTTGGCGGTTTCGATGTCGGTGATCCGCGCTGCGCCGTGGGCATCTGTTGTGCGCACCGGTACCTGCCAGCCCTGCCACGACCGGGCATCCACACCCTTTTCCTGCAGGGCCAGCGCCATCAGGCCAGAGGTAACCTGCTCGCCCGAGGCGACGACCGCATCGTATTCCCGGGCGTCATAGAGACCGTTGTGATTGGACCCCGGCGGAGAGGAGGAATCGCGCACCCAGCCGACCAGTTCGTTCGTCTTCCCGGACATGGCCGAGACGACGACGGCGACCTCATAGCCCTGATCTACCTCGCGTTTCACCTTGTCCGCCGCGTTGCGAATGCGATCCAGATCGGCGACGGAGGTTCCGCCGAATTTCATCACCAGGCGCGGCATGGGTCATCCTGTCGGGCACGCCCTGTTCGCAGGGCGGATAAGTTGGCGGTCCTATATCCCTGTGGATCGTTTCGGGCAAGTGGGTGGGCGAAGCTCTGCCCTGCCGGGTGGCAATGCCGAAGCCAGGGCAGCATTTGGTGCGGCCACAGAGTTGATGGGTCTGACAGGGTTTGGCTGTCAGAACCGCAAACCGGGTGTTCTACAACGCCACCGACGCCGACTCGGCAACTTGCCGGATCACCTCGGGCGGCTGCGTACCGATGGCGATGAAACTGTACCCGTCGCGGCGCCAGGTCGTCATGTTGAACTCGTCGCGGGCGCGGTCGGTCAGGCCCGCCGCCTCGGCCCCGGTCCGCAGGAAACATAGGCCAATCGGATCGCCGCCATCCGTGGGCACGTACATCAGCTGTGCGGTCGGCTTGCCATTCACGGCGAGCAGGCGCGCCACGCGGAATTCCAGCCCCTGGCCGGACAGATCGGGGATCGAAAAGGACCGGCCGGTCCGGTTGCCGATCCAGGTCTGGATGTGGTCGGCCTCGGCCGCTGAAACCTCGACGAGATGGCGTTCCTCTGCCGAGTACAAACGATGGTATCCGACGATCTGGGCGACCCAGCCGAACCGGGCGCGGGTCTGGTCGGCAGACTCGATCAGCGCCGCATCCCGGCCCTGCTGCTGACCATAAAAGAAACCGCCCGGCACGCCGATCATCAGGGCAAAGACCGCAGCGGCGGCGACGCCCCAAAAGTGCGATCGCTGCGCGGGCGGGGCGGGGCGATCTTCCAATGCGGCGCCCGCCGCACTTGCCGCGCGCGCCAGCGCGAGAGGCAGCGGTGCGTCGAGTACATCACCGAACGCATCCGGCAGGGCATGATCGGCATGGTCCAGCAGGCGCAGGATCTCCTCGGCCTCCGGATTGTCCTTCATCAGATCTTCGACCGCGCTTCTGTCGGCCTGATCCAGCGCGCCATCCATGTAAAGCGGCAGGTAAAGCGGCAGCGTATCGGCGCTCAGCGGCGGCAGTCCTTCGTCTGGTTCGGTCATGCGCCTGCCCCCAGTTCACCGGCCAGCGTCAGCCGGGCGCGGGAGACGCGGCTCATGACCGTGCCGATGGCGACGTCCAGCGTCTCTGCCGCTTCCCGGTAACTCAGGCCTTCGATCGAAGTGAGCATCAGTGTCTCGCGCTGGTCCAATGGCAGCCGGAGCAGCGCGCGTTCGACCTCGGACAGCGCCTGCAGACGCTCGGCGCGCCCGCTTTCGCGTTCGTCAATGATCGTGGTCAGAACCTCGTCGTCGCTGTCGGCAGCCCTTACCTTCTGTGACCGAAGGTGGTTCTTCCAGCGCGAGCTCATGATCGAGAACATCCAGCGATCCAGCCGGGTGCCCTCTTCGAATTGTTCCGCGCGCGTGATCGCACGCTCGCAGGTTTCCTGGACCAGATCATCGGCCACATCCTGGGTTTTGCACAAAGCCAAAGCGAACCTCCGCAATCGCGGCAGCAGAGCGATCATCTCGCGTTCGACAACCGATCTTCGGGCCGCCATGCCATTCTCCTCAGGACCTCGGGCAGCGTGTCGGATCGGGCCGCGCAATACAACGCTCCGTTGTGTGGGAACACGCCGGATGCGGCGATTATTCCCGAATTTCTGCCGACTTCACGGTTTCGTGAACAAGTGAAACGTCTTCGGAATAATCGCCCGATCCCCGGGGTTTAGCCATCGACCGCCACGCCGTGGCCGTCTCGCAACCCAGGGAGATTGACCATGAGAAACTTTGAAGCGCGTTGGGACGCCGGCATCCAGAAATTCCTCGACACCCATCGGAACGTGCATACACGCGCCCGCGATGCGCAGCGCCGGCGCGCGGCGAGAAACCCGGACGCCGCTCAGCGGCGGGGCAACATGCCCGGTTCTGCCGAAGACAACATGCGGGCGCTGAACATGGTCATCCTGCAGCGTGCTTTTTCCACCAGCACATTCATCTATGGGACGACCGGGCCAAGACCGATCCAGAACGGAGGGAAGGGGTCTGGCCTCGCGGTTCAGGTGATCTCGATCATGAACCGGCGGTGGGAGAAACTGGACGATAGCGAGAAACTGACCGAAGCGGATATCGGCGAAGCGCGCAAAGAGAAGGCGGTCCGGCTGCTGCAAAAGGTGTTTCGCAACATTCAGCGCAACAATGCACGCACCTACGATCCCGGCCCGCGCGCGAACGAATACATCCGCGAGGGTCATCAGATGATGGACATGTATTTCGGGCAGCAGGGCAAGCCCGAGAACGTCTTCTGGCAGTTCCGCAACGAAGTGATTGCTGAATTCGTGCACTATGTGATGGACTATCACACGACGGTTGGCGGCCGAACCGGGATCCAGTTCGATAAGAACGAATCCGGCTGGCGCACGTTCGAGCGCCATTTCAATACCAATGACAAGGGATGGACCGGTGATCGGTATGGACCGGGTCAGTCTGCGACGAAAGAGATCTCGAAAATCATCAGGCACGGCATCAAGACCTTCGGCGGCAAGCTGATCTTCGAAGGCCGGGACGTCTACGGCCACAACGTCTTTGCGAAAGATGGTTGGCCGCGGGACACGGACGTCGAGGCGCGCGATCTGTTCCAGTACTATGGGCCCCGTGCCGCCGCTGCCGTGGTTCCGATGGGCAACGGGACGCTGGAGTTTCAGTGGAACGGAACGCCTACCGTCCTGACACGGGCGCATTTCCTGAGCAACTGGGCTTATGATCCCAAGCTTTCGACACATACGGCAGCCAACCGTAAGACAGGCAAACGCCCGTTCGGGTGGTTCTCGGACTTCCTGCGCGATGCGATGAAACCGCGGGAGCGGAACCGCTTCCTGCCCCTGTGGGAAAAGTTCGACAACTATCCCCCCGGGGCAACGGCGCGAAACGATACGGTCGGCATGATGGAAGCCATACTTTCCGTGAGTTGACGGGCGAGGCGCCGGGTGGTGGGTGGGTTGGCACCCACCCGGCGATTGCGTACCAGTGGCGGCGATACGTCAACGCGGACCTGATCCACCATGCCTTACACCGCCCTGAAATCTCGCCTGGACGGTGGCGATATCGTCCTGATGGACGGCGCGACCGGCACAGAACTGCAACGCCGGGGCGCGCTGATGGAGCCGACCGCCTGGTGCGGGGATGCGGCCCTGCAGGGGACAGACGCGCTGCGGCAGGTGCATCTGGATTACGTGACCGCGGGGGCGGAGGTGATCACGGCCAACACCTTCGCAACGTCCCGCATTGTGTTGAATGCCGCCGGGCTGGCGGACCGCTATGCCGAGATCAACGAGGTGACCCTGACCGCCGCGCAGTCGGTCCGCGAACAGCACCCCGATGTGCTGATCGGTGGCTCGATCTCTCACATGACGCCGCGCCGGGACCAGCACGGCGAACCGGACCTGAAGGAACTTGCCGAAGCGCAGATGGAACTGGCGGACACCCTGAAGACCGCCGGGGTCGATCTGATCCTTTTGGAGATGATGTTCACGCCCGAACGGCTGGAATCCTCGTTTCAGGCCGCCAAGTCGACCGGCCTGCCCGTCTGGGCCGGGTTCTCTGCACGCAGGTGGAAGGATCGGGGGCGCGGCGGCGAGGTGCTGTGTTTCTCGCAAAATCAGGACATCCCGCTGATCGAGGCGGTCAGCATCCTGCCCGACTATGACATCGCCGCGGCGGGGATCATGCATTCGGAATCCGAAGTGACCGGCGATGCCCTGGACGTCGTCCGCCAGGTCTTTGACGGTCCGTTGGCCGCCTATCCCGACAGCGGCCACATGATCCTGCCGGACTGGCAGTTCGAGGAAGTGATCCCAGCCGAGGACTTCGTGGACTTTGCCAGGGGCTGGAAATCCGATGGCGTGCAGATCTTCGGCGGTTGCTGTGGTCTCGGTCCGGCCCATATTGAGGCGCTGGGAGTTTTGCGGGAGCCCGCCGAAGACTGAGCCCGACCTTCCCGGCAAAGCCGCGCCCTGCTATGCAGCGCCAGCAAAGAAGGACACAGCCATGTTCGAAATCGTCCGCATGGACCCGAAACCGCAGGACGGCCAAACACCCGTGTCCCGGGCGCTCGGGCTGGTGTGGGCTGTGTTCCTCTTGGGGGTCGGCGCATTTCTGGCGGTGCTGTTCACCATCGCGATCTACTACGAGATCAAGTCTGGCACCGCATTCGGCATGGGCATCTGCCTGCTGGTCGTCGCCTTCGGCGCCATGATGACCCGCGACGGGATCGCGAAACTGACCGGGTTCCGGATCAGGTTGGCCGAGGATAACGACTAGGCTGCCGTGAACATCAGTATCTCGATGCCGAGTTGACAGTCAGTTTGGCTGTTTCCGCTTCGATCGAGAACCGGCTTGCGTCCTTCCCGCCGGTGATACCCCAGGTCAGCGGATCGCCTTCCGGGTCGATGGCAATCAGATTGGTCGACAGGAATTGAGTGCTGTCGAACCAGTACGCCACGGGCTCTACGGTGATCGGCGCCAGGTTCGGGAGTGTTGGAAGCGTGAGCTGGTCCGGGTCTGTTGTAGCAGTCACGCCCGGGCGGCTGCCCATGGCCGGATCGGTCACAAGCGGATCCATGCTTGTCCCTCTGATTACCACTGCCATACTTGGCGGTCACTCGTGCGCAGGCCTTGCGCAGGCCTTGCGCAGGCCTTGTCATCCGGCCTCTTCAGGCGAACTGAACGCGGGGAAGCGGCCAGGACTATGGCGCATCGGTGACAGGCCCGATTTCATCGCCAATTGCGAAGCCGAAGCCTGTTCAGGTTGCAGAAAGAGAGTTCCGGGCGGTTCAGACGGGTTTTGGACTTAGCCCTCCATGATCCCCGCGACGGTGTAGCCGCCATCGACACCGTAAACGTGGCCGGTCACAAAGCTCGCCTCGTCCGAAGCGAGGAACGCGACCACGGCCGCGACTTCCTCTGGCCGCCCGAAGCGACCAAGCGGCATGCGGGCCTTGACCGTCGGCCAGGGCTCTTCCGGCATATGCGGACCGGTCTTGGTCGGGCCGGGGGCGCAGGCGTTAACGTTGATCCCGTGCTCGGCCAGTTCGATCGCCATGGTCTGGGTCAGGTTGATTAGCCCGGCTTTCGAGGCACCGTAGGCTGCGCGCCCGCGTCCGCCGAAGATCCCGGAATTCGAGGCAATGTTCACGATGCGGCCGCCATCTCCCTGGGTGACCATCTGCCGGGCCACGGCCTGCCCGCACAGGAACGCGCCGCGCAGGTTGATGCCATGCACCCTGTCCCAGAAATCCGGTGTCATCTCGAGAAACGGCATCCGGTCCATGATGCCGGCATTGGACACCAGGATGTCGATCCGCCCGAACGCAGAGGCTGCCGCGCTGACCGCCGCATCCACCGAAGCCGGATCGGCCACATCGAGCGCTGTCACCGACAGCCGGTCCGTCCCGATGCCAGACGCGGTCTCTTCGGCGGCCGCCGGGTCTATGTCGCCCAGCATGACCATTGCGCCATCCGCCCACAGCCGCGCCGCAACCGCCGCCCCGATCCCGCGCGCGGCGCCGGTGACGAGGGCTGTTTTGCCTGAAAGATCCGCCATGATGCGCCTAGTCCTCTGCCCCGAGATCCCGCTGCACGCGCTCCTCGCCCAGCAGCACCCGCGTCTCGTCCATGCGGTCGAAGCTGTCATCAAGGACGAAGCGCAACTCTGGCGAGAACTTGAGCTTCACGGCTTTGTTGACTGCCCGGCGCAATTCCCCGCGCGCGGCCTTCAATCCTGCGAGCACAGCCTCTGAATTTGCCCCGCCGAGTGGCAGGACATAGACCGTCGCCACACGCAGATCCGGCGACGTCCGGACTTCGCCCACCGTGATCGAAACCCCCTCCAGCGACGGCTCGTGCGTGTCGCCGCGCATCAGCACGTCCGAGAGGGTCCGGCGGATCAACTCGCCGACGCGCAACTGGCGCTGCGACGGGCCGGGTCCGTGATCAAATCTGCGTTTGGACATAAGTCCCCTCCTGTGAGAGGCCGGGCTGGTATCACCGGGTGCCGCCGTAGTCCAGCGGCTCACCAGGGAATGCGGCTGCCATCATAGGCGAACAACCCGCCGCTGTCTTCCGGCCCCAGCCCGTCCAGAACCGTAAGCAGTTTACCGGCTGCCTCCTCCGGGGTGAACGTCTCCCGGTTGCCGGCGAATTTCGCCGACAGGGGCGTTGCGACTGTCCCGGGGTGGAGGGCGACGACCAATGCATCGGGTCGGCTTCGCGCAACCTCGATGCTTGCCGTGCGCACCACCTGGTTCAGCGCTGCCTTGGCGGCGCGATAACTGATCCATCCGCCAAGCCGGTTGTCCCCGATGGATCCGACCCGGGCGGACAGCGTGGCAAAGACCGCCCGGCCCTTCGTGGGCAGCAACCGTTTGTAGTGCTTCAGCACCAGAGCGGGGCCGATGGCATTCACCGCGAACTGCGCGGCCATTGCCTCGCCGTCTATCGCTGCCAGTTGCTTTTCCGGCCCCGAACCGTCGATTTCCAAGGCGCCGGTGGCATCGAAGATCAGATCGAAGGGACCGACCAGCGCCGTCAGCACTGCCTCTGCCGCCGCGGGATCGCGCCAGTCCAGCCCGTCACGGCGCGACAGGCCGGTGACATCCATTCCGGCCCGTGCCTGCTGCGCGATTGCTGCACCGATTGCCCCGCTGCTGCCAAGAACAAGCGCACGTTTCACTGTCATTCGAATATCCTCAGTTCAACGTCCCGTTTGTGCCATCGGAATCCGATGACGATCGCCAAGGCACTGGCGATACCGATGATTGCCATCTCAACGATCAACAACACGGCGTCACCGAACGATATGCCTTGTCCGCTTACGTAGTCGATTTGCGGCTTTTCCAAGGTTTCAACGATTTCAACCGTCCAGGAGGACGCCCCGAACGGTATGAGCGCCCATGTCACCAGACAGAATGCGATCGCCAGACAGAACGCAGGGCGCCAGCCCACGAACATGAAGGCAGCAACGTAACCGAATTTGGCAATCGCGTCCCCGAGACTGATGACCAGAAATCCCCAAAGCGGAAGAGAGACAGGGGCCAGATCGCCCGGTGTCGGCGTGACCATCATCACGATCAGCGCCCCGAAAACGAAGTATGCCAGAACGTGAGCGACAGCCGTCCAGACGATCAGATTGGCCAGCGACGGCCGCTGGTAAAGCGGTGACAGCGTCAGCCAGGGCAGAACAGGTGACACCACGATAAGGGCGAGAAGCGCGAGGCTTTCCACCGCTGCCGCCGTCGCGCCGGCATCTTCGCTGTTTAGCGCGTTCAGGCCCGGCTGGGCCGCCGCGAATGCTTCCAACGCCGCGATGTGCATCAGGGCAATGACGATGCTTGCACCGGTCCACAGCAGGCAGAACCGTGTTTCTATCGCATCTGGGCGGTGGAAGAGATGTCTGTCTGTCACCGTGACCGGTTATGTCTGCACGGCGCACCCGCAATACCGCTGTACCTTGTACAATGCACGACTCTGCGGCGTTCAGCGCACATGACCCGATCTGTTGGCTCAGGAAAAAACGGATGCGTCATCGGCGCTGCGATCCAGCCGGTCGCCTGCTACGATTGCGGCCCCCGACACCAGGGCGGCAATCGTCGTTTCGGTGATCCACCTCCTTAGCTCATCGACAGTCAAGCCAAGGCCCCAGTTCGGATATCTTGCATCTACCGCTGTCAGATCCGCCAGAAAGCTGTTGGCGTAGGAAGCAAGGCCAAACGTCATCAGGATCCCTGAACCGAGAACGACAGCTGCCGCCATGCACAGCGCCTGCCGCCAGCCGACAAAGAGGAAAACGATCACAAGCCAGCACCACGAAAGCACGTCTGTGGTGAAGGCCATAAAATAGTCCCAGACCCCGATCTGTCTGAAGACAACCGGCGTGGTCTGTTCCGTCAGAAGAAGCATGAATTCGTAGACGTAGGGATTTGCCATCTGCGATGCTGCCACGACCCCGATCCAGACGGGAAGCGAGGGACCGCGCATCGGTGCAGCGATCGCGCGCCACATCAGGATCGACAGCAGGATCCAGATCACCGTCGTGATCACATATTCAGCAAACGGGAAATGGTACTCGAATTCCCAGAAGCCTTCCCAGCGATACAGGTCGTAAGACATAGCATCGCGCAGCCGTGAAATTGCCTGGGCGACAGACGCCAATACGACCGTGATGAACAGCCAGGCCCCGGTCCAGAGGACCAGGAACTGAAGCTCGAAACTGCTGGGTGGGCGGGGACGTCCCAACCGTCACTCCAGCGTACGTTCGACCTCTTCGCGCTCGAAGATTTCGATGACATCGTCCTCGCGGATGTCCTCGTAGTTTTCGAACGCCATGCCGCATTCCTGGCTGACCTGGACTTCCTTCACTTCGTCCTTGAAGCGCTTCAGCGTCTTCAGCGTGCCCTCGTGAATAACCACGTTGTCGCGCAACAGACGGACCCCGGCGGACCGGCGGGCGACGCCTTCGGTGACCTCGCAACCGGCGATCTTGCCGACGCCGGTGATCTTGAAGACCTGCAGGATCTTGGCATAGCCGATGAAGTGCTCGCGAATTTCCGCGCTGAGAAGGCCCGATGCCGCCGCTTTCACGTCGTCCACCAGATCGTAGATGATCGAGTAATAGCGGATCTCGACCCCCTTCTGGTTGGCCGAGTTGCGGGCGGGTGCATTTGCCCGGACGTTGAAGCCGATGATCGGCGCGCCCGAGGCTTCGGCCAGGGTCACGTCGGATTCCGTGATCGCACCGACCCCCGAATGAAGCACGCGGACCTTGACCTCGTCGTTCCCGACCTTCTCCAACGCCTGGACGATGGCCTCGGCCGAGCCCTGCACGTCTGACTTGACGACAATCGGCAGTTCTTTGACGTCTGCATCGGCCTGAGCCTGCGCCAGAAGCTGGTCCAGAGAGGTCCGGGACCCCTGCGTTGCCTGTTTCTCCCGCGCGGTGCGCTGGCGGTATTCCGAAATCTCCCGGGCCTTTGCCTCGTCCTCGACCACGTTCAGAACGTCACCGGCTTCCGGTGTGCCGTTCAGGCCCAGCACTTCGACAGGCACCGAAGGTCCGGCTTCACCGACCCGGTCGCCCTTGTCATCGACCAGGGCGCGAACCTTGCCCCATTGCTCGCCGACCACGAAGATGTCGCCGTTCTTCAGGGTGCCGCGCTGGACCAGAACCGTAGCGACGGGGCCGCGGCCGGTGTCCAGCTTCGCCTCGATGACCGCACCTTCGGCGGGGCGGTCGGGGTTGGCTTTCAGCTCCTGCAGTTCCGACTGAAGAACGATGTTCTCCATCAGGGTGTCGAGGCCCATCCCGCTGATGGCCGAGACCTCAACGTCCAGCACATCGCCTGACATGGCTTCCACGATCACCTCGTGCTGCAGCAGCTCGGTGCGCACCTTGTTCGGGTCTGCCCCTTCGCGGTCCATCTTGTTGATCGCGATGATCATCGGAACCTCGGCGGCCTTGGCGTGGCTGATCGCCTCGACTGTCTGCGGCATGACCGAGTCGTCCGCTGCGACCACAAGGATCACGATATCGGTGACGTTCGCGCCGCGTGCGCGCATCGAGGTGAACGCAGCGTGGCCCGGGGTGTCGAGGAAAGTGACCTTCGCCCCCTGATCCGTCGTCACCTGATAGGCACCGATGTGCTGGGTGATCCCGCCAGCCTCGCCCGAGACGACATTCGTCTTACGAAGGGCATCAAGGATCGAGGTTTTGCCGTGGTCGACGTGGCCCATGATCGTGACGACCGGGGCACGCGCCTGCAACTGCTCGTCCGCGTCCTCCGCTGTCTCGATCGCGTCCTCGACATCGGCTTCGCTGACACGGGTGACCTTGTGGCCGAACTCCTCCACCAGCAGTTCTGCCGTGTCCTGGTCGATGGTCTGGTTCTGGGTCGCCATGACGCCGTTCTTCAACAGCGACTTGATCACGTCCGCAACCCGTTCGGCCATGCGGTTAGCCTGTTCCTGAACCGTGATGGCTTCCGGCACGACGACGTCGCGAACGACCTTCTCCCGCTCTTGCGGGCCGCCCATCATCTTGCGCTTCTCGCGTTCCTGACGGCGGCGCATCGCCGCCAGCGAGCGTTGCCGCCCGCCGTCGCCGTCGTTCAGCGCCTGGCTGATCGTTAGTTTGCCTGACCGGCGACGCCCATCATCGCGGCCACGCGACGGGGCCGGACGTTTGGCCGGGGCAGGGGCTCCTGCACCGCCGCCGCCGCGACCACGGCCGCCGCGGCTGTCGCCCTCGGCCGGTTCTGCCCGGCCGGGTTCGGCCGGTGCCGCAGGTGCCGCCTTGTCGCGGGCTTCCTTCGCGGCTTCCCGCGCGGCAGCGGCCGCTGCGGCCTTCGCTTCGTCCTCCTCGCGCTGGCGGGCGGCCTCTTCCTCGGCTGCCTTGCGGGCACGTTCATCTTCCTCGGCCTTGACCTTGGCGGCGGCCTCTTCCTTGCGCCGCGCCATTTCCGCGATGCGGCGCTCCTCGTCCTCGGCCTCGCGCAGCTTGCGCGATTCCTCATCCTTCTGGGCGCGGCGGATCGCCTGCAGGCGCCGTGCGGCCTCGTCGTCCGAGAGGGTGTTCAGCATGCGGCCCTTGCCGCCGGGGCCCTTGCCCCCCTGAGCGCGCCCGGCCGGGCCGCCGCGCGCCGCACGGTCGCCACCTGCGGGGCGTTCCTGCTGCGGTGCGCTGGCCGGTGCCTTGGTGCGCGCAGTTTCCGCCGCTTTGTCAGGGCTTGTCTCTGCCGGTTTTTCGGCTGCCTTGCCGGCCGCCTTTACCGCAGCAGCCGCTGCGGCCGCAGCCGTGACCGATCCGCCGGCACCTCCCGGCGGGATGATCCGCTTGCGTTTCTTCTCGACAACCACCGCCTTCGAGCGGCCATGGCTGAAGCTCTGCCGAACAGATCCGGGGCCACGCCCCCCCTGTCCGCGTCCGCGTCCGCCGCCTTTGTTGTCGCCGTCCTGATCGGTCATAGATCGTCCTGTTCCCGGACACCGCTTTGCGGCGCCTGTCTGTCTTCAATGCCCTTGGCCGCCGGGCCTGTCCCGGTCAAACCACGCTTTGGTCGTTCCTCGGTATTGCCGTCCGGTTGCAAGCCACCTCGCAAGCCGGAAAGACGCGTCGCCTCTGCGCAAATGCGCGTGGCAAACCCACCAGCGTCGAGCGCCGCATGTATGGCAAACTCGCGCCCAAAAGCCAAACCCAATTCGGCCTTGTTCAGCAGCTGAATCTCTCGAATTGCACCCATTCCGGCGGCTTTGGCCACCGCGGACAGTTTTGCACGCCCGTCAGGTGCCCCGTCACGGGCCTGCAGCAGCACCGCGGCGGTCCCGCCGCCGAGTCGCGCGCGCACCTTTTCTGCCCCTGTCACAGCCTGCCCGGCCTTGCGTGCCAGGGACAGCGTGTCGATCATGCGCCGTGCCAGCAGATCCTCCACCAGATCGGCAAGTCCGGCCGGTGCCGTGACGTGCTGCTTGAACGCGCGGGAGAACAGGCCCTTCTTTGCCGCCTTGTCGATCTGCGCGCGATCGGCGGCTCCTACGGAAGACGGTACCAGAGTCAGAGCCAAAATCGTGGAACTGGTACAAACCATGCGGGAAGAAGCTCA